>DASPUT010000228.1 GCA_035622735.1 Thermodesulfovibrionales bacterium
AGCGTCCAGGGAGTCGTGGTCCAAATGATCACCGATGCCTTCCTCCCTTTGAGTTCAGGGAAATACTTCTCCAGGTTTTCCTCGTCAAGCCCGAATTTCACGAATACCGAAGGAGACTCCTTGTCCGCGTACTCGACCTCAGCCTCTGCGAGTGCCGTGACGCACGACGGACACCAGTGCACGGGTTTCTTCCCCTTATAGATATAACCGCCTTTCACGAACTTCATGAACTCATCGACGATCGAACCCTCATAGGCGTTCGTCATCGTGAGATACGGGGAGGCCCAGTCCCCGAAGACGCCGAGTCTCTTGAATTCTTCCCTCTGGATATCAACAAATTTTGCGGCGTAATCCCTGCACAACTTCCGCTTCTCGATGATGTCCACCCGGTCTTTCTTGTCACCGAGATTCTTGTCGACCTGGAGTTCTATCGGAAGCCCGTGGCAATCCCACCCCGGGATGTAGGGTGACGAGAAACCCCGCATGGATTTGAATTTTACGATGATATCCTTGAGGATCTTGTTGAGGGCGTGGCCTATATGGATATGTCCGTTCGCGTAGGGCGGACCGTCGTGGAGGATATAGAAGGCATTTCCCCGATTCTTCTCTTGGATCTTTTCGTATACCCGGCGTTCCTCCCAGGATCTCAGTATCTCCGGCTCTCTCTGAGCGAGGTTGGCCTTCATGGGGAATTCTGTCTGCGGCAGATTCAGGGTGTCCTTGTAGTCCATCAACAAAATTACCACAGGAATGGCTTAAAGTCAATCTCTGCGCCCGTTCCCAGGCATCCCGCAGACTTCAGATCTCGCTGCGATAAGCCCTGCCGTCGTGCTATAATACGAGCGTGAGCTTCGTATCTTTCTCTGCACGCATTTTCGGGCGGAGGAGAAAGTGAAAAAAGGAGGTGAGTCTGTGAAGATCAAAAAGGTTACGAAGAAAATGGCGACGACCTGCAAGTGCAAGGGTTCATGTTAACTCAGGGACAGGTTTCGGTTTTATGAAGAAGGCGCATCGGAATGCGCCTTCTTTTATTCTTGAGCCGCAAAGGGAAGCGCGGTAACCGTTAGTTTTCTGTCTTGTCCGCGGAGAGGTCAGGCCTGCTGCATCTGAAATGACGAATGTTTCCATCGTAGTCGCCCGATACCATCTCGATCATATCATCCTTCACCCTGATCGACGGAGAGCTGTGGTTGTGCATCCTGATATCCTTTAGATAATCTTTTTCGGTGAAGGTGACGTTGCTGTAAGCGGTGGAGCGGTTTCCCTCTTCGTCCTTGAGTTCGGAGGTATAGGTCCTTATCCTGCCATCCTCCTGACCGACGAAGAGATAGAGGGTATTCCCATCCCGTGCGAGCGTGGGAGCCGAGAACCCTTCAACCTTGACGCCGTCAAAGGCACCCTCTATCTTCTCCCAGACCGGCAGGTGATCTTTTATTTCCCTCACCCGATAGGCGTAGAGCCTCCCGTCTGCCGCACCGATGATGAGCTGCCATTTCCCATCGCGTCCAAAGTCAAAGATAGAAGGGGTGGTATGTTCCTTAATCCGGATACCTTGGAAAAACCTTTTTTCTTCACGCCAGTGGGGCAGAGAATCGGACCCGACGTTCATGAACGCCCTGATGTCCCCGTTGCTCTGTCCGACGACGAGGACCTCCTTTCCCTCCCATTGAGTGATGATGCCCCTTGAAAAACCGGAAACCTTGATTCCCTTCAGATAATCTTTCCTTTCGACCCAAGGCAGTCCTTCGCCGGTTTGCTGATACTCATAGAGCTTGAGCGTTCCGTCCATATTTCCGACCACGAGGACTACCTGTTCCCCGAGGGTACAAACCGTCGGCGCACAGGCAGGGCCCGCAAATATCCTGTTGCTGAATATATCCTGATTCTTCTCGAGCACAGAAAAATCATAGTTCCTGTTCTCAAAGTAAGAGAGCACGCCATCGCCATCGGCCACGATCAGGTCGAAGCGGTCTTTTTTCAGAAGGTCGGCAAAAGAAGGTGAAACAAACCTCCCTGCCGAGGGTTTTGTGCGTGATTCTTTTATCGAAACCCCTGCGCCGTTCTTTCTCAGTTCAAAGAGAGAGATGTTGCCCAGAGAGTTGCCGACCGTCAGGAAGACCACATCGTTGACCTTTATCGCAGCCGGAACCGCATACATCCCAAAGGATCTGTCCAAGAGTTTTTCCTGAACGAACTTGATCTTTCCCGGCACGGAGACATTCTTGAAGAAGAAGAGCTTCCCCGACGAATTTGTCGCAATGATGTCGGGTTTTCCGTCGAAATTGTAATCCACAACAGTCACAGCCGCGTCGTTGCCGATCTTCAGGTCAACGCCCTCAACTTTCTTCCACTGAGGTGCATTCTTCGATCCGACATTTCTGAAGAAGAGAATCCTCCCTGAATCGGAAGAGAACCCTCCTGTCCCAACGACGAGCTCTGCTTCGCCGTCGCCGTCGATGTCACCCATCGCCGGGGAGGAAAAGGCGCCGACCTTAATGCCCGCAAAGTACCCTTCGCTCATTCGCCAACGGCGTACCTGCGGATCTCCCAAGTTCTTGTACAGGTAGACGAAGCCGTCTTTGCTCCCCGCGATCATGTCTTTCACCCCCGTCCCCTCTGTGTCAAAGAATGAGACCCTGATGAAAGGAATCGCATCGATTCCGCTCCTGTTGAAGTTTTCATGCGTGTCTTCGGTGCACTGAAGAGAGGCCGGACCCTTGCGCTGCGGCTTGACTGGAGGAGGGATCGAGATTTCACGCGGCGGCTCCTTTACGGCCACCCTCGGAACCTCCGCCTCTTGCTGCGTCTTTTGAAACGACTGCTCGGATGCACAACCATAAAAGAGAAGAAGTGTTACGGATGCTGCGGCATATAAAAAGATACGCTTCATAGACTCACGACATATAGTATACAACATCTGTCAAAAATAAGGAGGGCCGGGTTCGTCATAAACCACCCGGCCCTCTGTTGCCTTAATGAAAAACGCTCTATTTCGCGATTATCTCGAAATGAACTCTCCGGTTGTCCATCATGCACTTGTCGTTCTTATTCTTGGGAGTAGGCTCCTCAACACAGAGAGGTCTGGACTTGCCGTAGGTTATCGTTGATAACCTGTCGGCGGCGATGCCCTCCTTGACGAGATATTCCTTGACCGCGTTCGCCCTTCTGTCACCGAGCCTGAGGTTATAGTCTTCGGAACCATGGGAACAGGTATTCCCCTCGATCCTCACTTTTACGCCAGGATTGTCCTTGAGGACCTGGGTGTTCTTCTTGAGTATGTCCTGAGCTTCCTTCGTGAGTGTCGCCTTGTCAAAATCAAAGTGAACATCTTCAAGGACGATCACTACTTCCTTCTTCGGCTCGGCCTTCGGGGTCGGAGCCGGAGTCGGAGTCGGCTTCGGTGTCGGCATCGGGGTCGGAGCCGGAGTAGGTGCCGGTGTCGGCGGCGGTGGAGGTGGTGGAGGTGTCGGCTTCGCCTTCTCCTTTCCAAATGCGATGACCACGCCGACAGTCGTCTCAATGGTGTTCAGAGTCTTGCCCGTGAATATGAGGTTGTCTCTCACATCGAACCTTAAGCCGGCCCTGTCCGTGAACCAATACTTAGCGCCTAGTCCCGCGGTAAGGAGGAACTTATTCGTATTTCCCGTGAAGCTGCCGTTGAAATCTGCGACTCCCGCACCGAGGGCCACAAAGGGGTTGAACTTCTCCTTGGGCATGAAGTTGTAAAGGGCATCCAGGTGATAGAGCTGGACGGTCACATCATCGTCCGGTGTCACAAAGGGAGGCGGGCTCTGAGTGGATTTCCTCGTCTTGTCGTAAACACGGCTGTTCATGAAATCAGCAGCGAATTCACCCGCGATGTTCTCCGTGAAGTTGTATCCTACGCGTCCGCCTAAAACCGGTACATTTTTCAGATTCGTGCCGTCACCTAAGAAGGAGTACCAGCCCACAAAGGGACTTACTTCGACGCTCCCCGCTTTTTCTATCTCGGCATAGACAGAAAAAGGAAAGAGAAAAGCAAAAAGCAGTACGACAAAAACCGATCTCTTAAGCATGTCCGACCTCCTGAATGAAATTATTGATAGCCAAAAAAAATACCTTTTGCGCCAAATATCCATATCTGCCGCCCGACGAAGAAATTAAAACACAGAGGCCGTTCGTTGTCAAGATCATTAGTTTCGCACTTTTTGTGTCTCCATGTTGACGTTGAAGAGCGGAGTTAAAACGAGGTGAGTCGTGAAGATTGAGAAGATAATAAAGAAGATGGCTACGACATGTAAGTGCGAGGTTTCATGTTGGCCCGGGAGGAGACTTCCGTTTCATGAAGAAGGCGCACCGGAATGGGCCTTCCTCATTCTTGAGCATATTGCAAAAAAAAGGAGGGCCGGGTTTGTCCTAAGCCACCCGGCCCTCTGTTGCCTTAATGAAAAACGCTCTATTTCGCGATTATCTCGAAATGAACTCTCCGGTTGTCCATCATGCACTTGTCGTTCTTATTCTTGGGAGTAGGCTCCTCA
>DASPUT010000229.1 GCA_035622735.1 Thermodesulfovibrionales bacterium
TCTTTTGGCAGGACATTTAATATGGAGCGGATATACACTTTTTCTTTGCAGAATATTTCACAGCAGACCACTATTCAGCTCGATTCTTTCTGCCTCGATTTACTGTGGCGGAATCACCTCGATAGTATATGTTCTGTTATACAGCCTAATAGGCTTCAAGATGAATTCGTTCACTATTTTACAGATGGAGAAGGTACATCCGTTCTTAAAAACAATTTTAGAGACAATTGAGCCTTTTGGAGTGTGGTCGATGATCATGGAAATCACTGCGGTCACGGTGATTGCAGGGCTGAGTTATCTCAGGGCTATCAGCATTGTTTTATCATATTGGATTGTCAGCCTCACAGTGACATACCTCTTTGGCCTGAGGATAGGATATTTTAGCTGAGCTTGAAGGTGTGCAAAAGTTAAATCTCCTTGCCAGACCCGCGAAACAGTTACTTGGGGAAATCCTCAAGAGTTGCGACTCTCAATACCTATTGATAAGTCGGTGAACTCGTTAAAAACAACCCAAAAGGTGTGGGCAAAGATTTCCATTTGAAAATGCAAGTCGTAATTCCGTTTCCAAGAGACGTCAACGCAAATGCTGACTAATGCAGGTTTGGGCGATTGTAGGATATTCGGATTCTTCTGGACCGGATGCCTCATGTACGAAGGGGGAATGCTCAGGGGAAGATTACCGGTATCCGCCTTACTGCTTGCAACACAGGACTCGAGATCTGCGGATTGCGGCGCAAGGTTCCTGCTATTTGTTCATCATGTCGAGGAAGTCCTTGTTGCCTTTGGTCCCCATAAGCTTTCCGAGGAGGAATTCCATGCTCTCGATGGTGCTGAGGGGATTAAGGACTTTCCGCAATATCCACATCTTATTGAGTGTATCCTTATCGACGAGGAGTTCCTCTTTTCTCGTTCCCGATGCATTAATATCAATGGACGGGAATATGCGCTTGTCAACGAGTTTCCTGTCAAGATGAAGCTCCATATTGCCCGTACCCTTGAATTCTTCAAAGATGACATCGTCCATCCTGCTCCCGGTATCGACGAGTGCAGTGGCCAATATGGTGAGGCTCCCGCCCGACTCTATATTCCTCGCGGTGCCGAAGAACCGCTTTGGCTTCTGGAGCGCGTTTGCGTCAAGACCGCCTGAGAGGACCTTCCCGCTTGTCGGCATGACTGCATTGTATGCCCTGGCGAGCCTCGTGATACTGTCCAGGAGGATAACCACATCACGTTTTGATTCCACGAGCCTCTTGGCCCTTTCGATCACCATTTCAGAAACCTGGCAATGCCGGGGCGGGGGCTCATCGAAGGTCGAGCTGATGATTTCGGCCGCTACCTGACGCTTCCAGTCCGTGACTTCCTCGGGCCTTTCATCAATGAGCAAAATGATGAGATGGATCTCCTTATTGTTCTTCTTGATTCCCTTTGCGATCGACTGGAGGAGCATGGTCTTCCCCGTCCGGGGCGCGGCAACGATCATACCCCTCTGTCCCTTGCCGATGGGGGTTATCAGTTCCATCACCCGCGTAGAATAATCTGCAGAGGTGTGTTCGAGTTTTATCCGCTCTGTCGGATAGTATGGAGTAAGGTTGTCAAAAAGCGGCCTGCTGATATTGTCTTCGGGCGATTCATGGTTTACGGCTTCAACCTTGAGCAAGGCGAAATAGCGCTCTCCTTCCTTGGGAGGCCGTATCTGTCCCGAGACGAGGTCTCCCGTCCTGAGATTAAATCGCCGTATTTGGGACGGAGAAACGTAAATATCATCGGGGCTCGGCAGGTAACTGTAATCCGGAGAACGTAAGAAACCAAAACCGTCAGGGAGTATTTCGAGGACGCCGGCTCCGAATACGTTTCCGGACTTCTCTATCTGTGCCTGCAATATCGCAAATATGAGATCCTGCTTTCGAAGACCGGATGCTCCCTCTACATTCAGTTCCTTTGCCACTTTTGCGAGGTCATCAATGGTTTTCTCTTTCAATTCTGAAATCGAGATGTTCTCCATAAGCATTAACTCCTCTTTGGATGATTATCGCTGGGGTTTTTAATCCGGTAGGTATCTACCTATCCAGAGGGTTTCTAAAGAAGTACTCTGCCTGTACAGTAGCCAAAAAAAAATATTTTGTCAATAGGAGGCCCTATCAGTCGAAGAGTCTCGACAGGACTTCAGTTTTTTCCTCGATATGCTTCGCTATGCTTTCCTGTTCGTCTTTCAAACGGTGAAGCTCGTCGGCAATATTGACGGAAGCCAGTATTGATGCCTTCAGCGGCGAGATGTTGGGGGCATTTTCATAGACCTCCTGTATCTTGCTGTTCACGTAGGCGACAAGCCTCTGGATGCGCTCCTCCGGCGCATCTCCCTTTATGGTGTACTTCTGGCCGAGGATGTATACTTCTACGGTTCCCATATGCGGAATGCGATATTAATCAAGGTCCAAGGCTTCGAGTTCATTCAAGAGCTCTTCCACCTGGGCCTTAACGGTGAACTTTTCTGAAGCAAGCCTTTCGACCTCCCGGTTCTTTTCGTTTAGCAGTTCTTCGAGTTCCTTAATCTTCCGCTCCAGGAGTAATTTCTCTTCCTTTAACGCCTTCACTTTGCTTATCGCACCAGCAATCTTATCCTCGAGATTCTTGAGTCTGTCCAACGATGTTCCCTCCTTTTCACGTTTTCTGAAATCGGCTTCCGGTGCATCCGGTGCACGTTGCGTACGATCGGGGATATTGTCATCAAAAAGACCTTTCACCATGGCTACCACTTACGGGGACGGCTGTCCGCTGGGGGAAGACCGGTCTTCAACCCCTCGTTTTCGGTAGACTGAATAGGTCAACAGGACGTTTTTGACATAATTTCTCGTTTCATCATAGGGAATGTCTTCTATGAACTCATCTTCCGACTTGTACTTTCCTTGACGCACCCATTCCCGAACCCGTTCCTCCCCTGCATTATATGCTGCGATGACAGCCGGAAGCGAGCCGAATTCCCGGGCGAGAGCACTTAGATAATAGGCGCCTATCGTGATATTCGTTTTCACATCATGAATGTTGCTTGTTGTCCCGGCCTTGTCGCAGAGATTATCTGCGGTTTGCGGCATAATCTGCATGAGGCCGAGAGCTCCCGCGGATGAGCGCGCCTCGGGATCGAAGCGGCTTTCCTCACGCATGACCGACAAGAGGATGAAGGGATCGAGATTGAAGGTCTTTGCCGCGCCTTCGACAAGAGCCCAGTATGCCATGGGGTAGAGAACAGCACTGAGACCGGTCCCCGATTCTCCTTGAAGACCCTGCCGAGATGAGAGACGAGTCGCGAGCGTTATCGCGCTCTTATAGGCCTCCTCTTCCGTCAAGAGATACCCCAGATAGAGTAACGAATCGGGATCGGAGATGGTGCGGGAGCTGTTCATGATTTCGGCCAAGGCTTCCTCCTTCATCCCGATTGCGATGAGTATCGCAAACCGCTCCAAGGCCCGCAAGGCAACGGGGTCCGTTGGCGGAGAAACGGTTTCGAACCGGGTCTGCGAGGAGAAAGGTATCTGCTCTCCCCCGAAGCTCATCGGTATCCAAGACGAGCGGATCGAGCGCCCGTCGTCCCTACCATACATTTCGGCAAGCATGCCGTAAAAATCTCCCCTGATGCCCTTGACCTGGTTCAAGGGAGTCGCCATTCCGTTCGAAAGGGTCCTTTCTTCTCCGCGCAGGGTATCGTCGGACTTTGCTTGCCAGTAAAGATAACGAGAGTTCGGGTAAGAAGTAACGAGCTCCGCAAACACCTTCGATGCAGCCTCATAGTCGCCGGTGCGGTAAAAGGTCCATGCGGTACCCCAGAGGGCTTCCTCGGCGTGCGAAGGATATGCAGTCCTGACATTGCGGTAAAGCTCGAGCGTCTCCTCTATCTTTCCGTCCCGTCGCTTCTTCGAGGCGAGCGCGAGCAGGAGCGATGCCGCCCTCTTGTCTTTCATGGAAACAAGCTTCGATACCGCAGTATGAAATGCTACGAAGTCCCCTGCCCTATAGAGCGCGCGCGCAGCATTATACGTATCCCCCGCCCTCGAAAATTCCGTAGCAGCCTCGTGGTATTTCTTCTGCCTGAAGAGGACGGTGCCGAGCTTTCTCAAGACGTCATCCCTGAGAGATTCTCCGGAAACAGGCAAGGTCTTTCTGAGAAGCGTTTCGGCTTTCTTGTATTCCACGCTCTTCATAAGGTTTGAAGCCCTCGCGAGCATATCGGCGGGCGTCACATCCGATTGTTGCAGTTCTTTCCAGCAGAGATCCGAAAAGGGTCCTGCGGAAATATATATATCCCTGAAGATCTTCTTCGCCTGCTCTCTTTCTCCCCTCGTTTTCAAGGTCTGACCCAAGAGATATTTCATCTCCGCATCTTCGGGATAATCGGTAACGAATTGTCGGAGGATTTTAATGATGTTGTCTCCTGTCTCATCCTCTGCGATGCCGTCGGAGTGCGCCAACCGATTCCTGATCTCCAGTGACCGTGCCTTTTTCTTCAGCACGGAATCAGGGTATGTTCGAAGAAGTTCCTCTAAGGAACGATTCGAATCACCGAATTCCCCATTGCCGGCATAGGCCTTCGCTAGAAGATACAGTGCATAGTCACCCATTACGGGAAGGTCTCTATAGGCCAACTTCAGTTCCTCTCTGGCTTCACGGTAAGCGCCCTGTGCGACTAATTCCCTTCCTTCCCGGAGATGAGAGCACGCCTCTCCAGGGCACGGCGATACATGTCTCTTCAGGACAGGAGGCTGCGACGCAGGCTCATAACTGACCGTTCTTTCCTCCGAGGTCCTATCATCGGCGCAGGTTAATCCGGCGTTCAACCCCGGGAGACAGAAGAAGAGAAAGCCGGATAATATGCTGAGCGCAAAAAAGTCTTTCAATGGAAATTCCTCACATGGTCTTGAGCGGAAGTTATAATTAAGTATATCAATATTCCCCTTGATATTCAACACAAATTTGACGATGGGATAGGCATATCGTTTATAATTCAGTAATGGAAACGATTATACGGAGAAAGGTCTGCAGGCATACCGACGGGACATCAGAACTGAGTGATGACAGCCTTGCCCTTGAGAAGAAGGTGCGGATATCAGTCAACGATAGAGAGATCATAAGCCTCTATTGCACACCGCTTATGATAAGGGAGCTTGTTGTAGGTCTCCTTATGACGGAAGGGATCATACAGGGGAATTGGTGCGCCGATAGGATGGGCATCGAGTACGGTGACGAAATACGGGTGAATATCCCCGCAGAAGGTGAGGTTTCGATGGAGGGCAAGACGGTGACATCCGGCTGTGTTGGTGGCATCACATTTGATAAGAAGATCGAGTCGGGGCCTATCCACGATGCCTTTACCATAAATAAGGCTGACCTTAAGAACATCTATGGGGAGTTCCAGCGCAAATCGGAACTCTATAAAATCACGGGATGTATCCATAGCGCAGCCCTTTCCGACGGGAGGTCTTTGATCTGCTTTGCCGAGGATATCGGCAGGCATAACGCGGTCGATAAGGTTATCGGATACGCCGTTCTTGAACACATACCTCTTTCAGGCAAGCTCCTGCTTGCCAGTGGGAGGATCTCTTCTGAAATAGCGACAAAATGTTCCCGCTGGGGCATCCCTCTCCTCGTGACGCGGACTGCCCCGACGCACCTTGCTGTCGAGATAGCCGAGAGGATGCATGTTACCCTGGTCGGATTCATGAGGGGCAACCGCTTTAATGTCTACACACATCCTGAGAGGATCGGGCGGTAAGGAGTCTTCGCCGAGGAACATTTTTCTCTACGTCATTTTATCGCATACTTCTGCAGCCTGTGCCGGAAAGACCTGAACGACAGTCTGAGCAGCGCCGCGGCTTCGGTCTTCACGCCGTTCGTCAACCTCAAGGCTTCGAGGAGATATCGTTTTTCTATCTCTTCGATGATCTCATCCAGGTTCACCTTGCCATCCATCGTGATTTCCGGCAATCCCTGCATCGGGGAAGAGGGAATATTCAGCTCCGCCGGTAAGTCTTCTGCGGGAATTTCATCCTTGTCGGTCAGGAGAAGGACCCTCTCGATGACATTTTCAAGTTCCCTGACGTTGCCCTTCCACGGATAATTGATAAGGATCTTCATCGCGGCCGGTGACAGGTATCTCGTCCTCGACGGTGAAAGCTTCGTGATAAAGTGCTCAACGAGCTGAGGAATATCATCTTTCCTCCTTCTCAGAGGAGGGATGCGGAGGGGGATGACATTTAACCGGTAATAGAGATCCTCGCGAAACCGGCCCGCTGCAACCTCATCGCTGAGGTTCTTATTCGTAGCCGATACAATCCTGACGTCAACCTTCAGGTCACCGGTGCCGCCCACGCGACGGAAGGTTCCGTTCTCGATGATTCTTAAGAGCTTAGACTGCAGACTCAGCGGCATCTCGCCTATTTCGTCGAGGAACAGCGTTCCCCTGTCCGCCACCTCAAAAAGACCCTGCTTGTTCTGAATGGCACCGGTAAAGGAACCCTTCATGTGACCGAAGAGCTCGCTCTCGAGGAGACCTTCGGGAAATGCGGCGCAGTTTATCGCGACAAAATTGTTCTCCTTTCGAGAACTGAGATTGTGGAGCGCGGTAGCGACGTACTCCTTTCCCGTCCCGCTCTCTCCCGATATGAGGACATTGGAATTGCTCTGAGCTATCTTGGGAAGCGTACCGAGAAGTTCCTGCATCTCCGGGCTCTTGTAAAAGATGTTGCCGAGTTCGAAGGTCGTCCGTATCTTTTCGCGGAGGATCGAGACCTCCCCCCTCAGTTTTCGTTTCTCGATGGCCCTCCTCACCGTGAGCCGTATCTCGTCGATCTTGAAGGGCTTATGGATGTAATCATACGCACCGAGCTTCATCGCTTCAATGGCTGACTCAGTGGTGCCGAAGGCAGTCATCATGATTACCAGTGTCTCTGGTGCCGTCTCTTGTGCCTTTCTGAGTATTTCGAACCCGTCGGCCCCGGACATCTTTATGTCGGTGATGATGAGGTCGAAGATATCCCGGTTCAAACAAGTAAGCCCCTCCTTTCCGTCATGGGCAAGGCAGACGTCATAACCTTCTCCGTCGAGAAGGATTTTCAGGACCTCACGCAGGTTCTTCTCGTCTTCTATGACGAGAATTCTGCTCCTAGATTCTTCCATGCGTTCTCCCTTCAAGAATCTCCATTGAGTCTTTTCCTTCCCGTGAAGGAGATTTTTTCATCGGGATCAGGACCTCAAACCTCGTCCCCGTCCCGCCGGTGCTGTCGACACGTATGCCGCCACCGTGCTCTTCGAGTATGCGGTAAGCGATCGAGAGACCGAGACCCGTTCCCTTTTCTTTCGTGGTAAAGAATGGATAGAAGATATCCTCCAGGTTTTCCTGTGGAATCCCGACCCCCGTGTCTTCAAAAAAAATGGTCAGGCTTCCTTCAGACTTCTTGGTGCCGATAGTCACAGCTCCTCCTTCTGGCATCGATTCTACCGCATTCATCGCAAGGTTCAGAAAGACCTGGCGCAATTTTCCGGGGTCGCCGTAAAGGTCGCAGCGGCCGTTAAAATCCTTTTTTATTGTTATCGAGGGTGTGCTTACCGTAGCACTCTTCATGAGTTCGACGGTATCGTCGAGAATCCGATGGATGTCGAACCAGGAAAACTCCGGCGGCATGGGTCTCGAGTAACTGAGAAAATCGGATATTATCTTATTCAGACGGTCCATTTCACTGACGGCGATATCCATGAGTTTTTCGCCGTGGTCTCGCGAGAGCGCCCCTTCCTTAAGCATCTCGATGGAGCCCTTCAGGGAGGCGAGGGGGTTTCGTATCTCGTGGGCCATGTTCGTGGAGAGTTCCCCGATTGCGGCAAGTGTCGCCTTGCGTTTTACCTCGGCCTCGAGGTTCTTGAGTTCGGTGATATCCTGGAAGATGCATATGTGGCCCGTTTTGTTCCCGTCGCTGTCTGCGGTATCTGAGATGGTGAGTCCTATAATCCTGTCTGACTCGTCATGTTTTATCACACCCTCCATGCGTTCAGTCCCAAACGGGGGAGCCAGGAAAGGAAATATATGAGAGATGGGTCGACCGACTGCTTCGGTGCGGCCTCTTCCTGTTATCTGCTCGGCTGCTTTGTTAAAGAGCACTATCGTGCCGCGAAGGTCTGTCCTTAACACGCCGCTCGGGAGTCCCTCTATGAGTTCCCTGTTAAAGAGGGAGAGGTCCTTGAGGTCGGAATCTTTTTCCTCAAGGCTTTTCGTCGTCTTCTCAAGCCGTGATGAGAGATAACCGGTGAGATAGGCCGTGAGATAGAGAGCAGAAATGTGGGTGAAGATATTGTAGAGGAAGTCCTTCTCCTTCAAGGTAACATCAAACGTGAGAGGGATCGCCCGGTAGAACTGGAGGTCCATCATCAGTCCGTAGAGGATGCTGCAGAGTGTCGCTATGATATATCCGGCTTTCTTATCCAGGATGATTGCCGATGCCATAACGGTCAGGAGCATGATCGACGAAAACCAGCTCTCGATGCCCCCCGTCAGGAATATGAGGATGATCTCCGATACCACGTCTATAGAGAGCTGAATGTAAGCAAAAAGGACGAGATTCTTAACCTTTGAGAGGAGGAAAGCGTAGAGGATCGAGAGGAGGTAGAGGGGGATAATGAGATAGAGTATGGAACGCGGATAGGGGAATCGCTGATATCCGATATCGAATAGGAAGAATGAACCAATGAGGAGCGTGACAAAGAAGGCCCTGGAGATTATGAGCGTTCTTAATCTCTTCAGGAGCGCCTGCCCCATGGTCACTTGACGAGGGTAATCAGTTTGAATATCGGGAGGTACATGGCCGTGACGATGAAGCCGATCGTTGTCCCGAGGAATACCATGAGCATGGGCTCCATGAGGGCTGTGAGATTACCAACAGCTGCATCCACCTCATCGTCGTAGAAGTCAGCGATCTTCGAGAGCATCGAATCGAGGGCACCGGTCGATTCGCCAACAGCTATCATGTGGGTAACCATGGGAGGGAAGACTTTGGCCTTGGATAGGGGTTCGGCCAGAGTTTTCCCCTCGGTGACCGCCTGTCTCACATCCATGATGGCATATTCCACCACTTTATTCCCCGCTGTCTTTGCGGTAATTTCTAGGCCATCGAGAATCGGGACGCCGCTGCTCACCAGGGTTCCCATGGTGCGGGTAAATTTCGCAACAGCGACCTTCCTGAGGAGTATCCCGAAAACGGGGAGTTTTAGGAGGAAAGAGTCTATCACCGCTTTACCTTTTTCCGTCCGCCGCACCTGCTTGATAAAAACTATGAAGGCGATGATAAAGGCGAGGATCATGAGTCCGCCAGCGCCGGCAAGGAAATTGCTTAAACCCATGACGATGCGAGTCGGCAGAGGGAGCGTGCCGCCGAGTGTAGCGAACATCTTGGCGAATGTGGGGACGACGAAAATCATAATGACAGCTACGACAAGTATCGCAACGCTCGAGATGACGGCAGGATAGATCATCGCTCCCTTCACCTTCTTCTTGAGCTTCATCGATTTTTCTATGTACGCAGCGAGACGGTTCAGTATCGTATCGAGGATGCCACCGGCCTCACCGGCAGCAACCATGTTGGCATAAAGTTCGGAAAAGACCCTTGGATGTTTTCTGAGGGCGTCCGCATAAGTCAGGCCAGCCTCGACGTCAGACTTGATCGTCGTGAGCGTCCGTGCAAGTGCCTTGTTTTCGACTTGTGATGAGAGTATATCGAGTCCCTGTACGAGGGGTAATCCGGCGTCTATCATCGTCGCGAATTGCCGCGTAAATACCACAATGTCTTTTTCCTTGACCTTGCCTCCGAAGGCGAATCTCGCCTTTGCCACCTTTTCTGTGACTATCGTGGGGGTAATGTTCTTACGCTTTAGCTGCGCAATTACTTCGTCCTTTGAGTTAGCCACCGACTCGCCGGACTCGATAGTGCCCCGTACCGTCTTTCCTGACCACTGGAATGTTACCGGCATCGCTATGCCCTCCCTTTTGCCGATGTGGCGGCCGTACGCTGAATCATCGTAATTAATTCTTCGGGAACCATCGAACGGCCCAAGGCGTCTTCGTAAGAGATCAGTCCTTTTGTGTAGAGTTCAAAGAGAGACTGGTTCATGGTCTGCATTCCCGATTTCGCCTGACCGGTCTGCATGCTCGAGTATATCTGATGCACCTTGTCCTCCCGGATGAGGTTCCTGATAGCCGGGCTCGGGACGAGAACCTCCACGGCCAGGGCTCTCCCCTGACCTGATTTCCGCGGGATTAACTGTTGGGAGAGGATGCCCTCGAGGACAAAGGAGAGTTGTACCCTGATCTGTTCCTGCTGGTGGGCAGGAAAGACATCGATGATACGGTTGATTGTCTGGACGGCAGAATTTGTGTGCAGGGTGGCGAGGGTAAGGTGCCCCGTCTCGGAAACGGTCAGTGCCGCTTCGATCGTTTCCAGGTCGCGCATCTCTCCTATGAGAACCACATCGGGATCCTGTCTCAAGACGTATTTCAGCGCCGCCTTGAATGACTCTGTGTCGGCATTCACTTCTCTCTGGTTCACGAGACATTTCTTGTGGGAGTGGAGATACTCTATGGGGTCCTCGATCGTTATGATATGGTCATATCTCTCTTCATTGATCCTGTCAACCATCGTGGCAAGGGTGGTC
>DASPUT010000230.1 GCA_035622735.1 Thermodesulfovibrionales bacterium
TGACCGACAGACCGATCATTGCGGTACCTACTTCGACAGGGTACGGGACGAGTCTTCAGGGTTTCACTGCGCTCCTTGCGATGCTGAACTCCTGCGTCCCGGGCATCGCGGTGATGAACATCGACAATGGTTTTGGCGCAGGATGTCTCGCCCATAGGATAAATACCCTCTGACTCGGAGGCGGACAAGACGTCGCCGAAAAGCCGAAGGTCGTCCCGCCTTTTTTCGGGTATGACCGTCCGACTTTTGCAGTATAATTATCACAAGATATGGATGCGGAAAGGCGTCTCTCAATCAGTTTCGGCGTAACGGTCCTTATCCTCTTCGCTGAGGTTATCGGCGGGATCGTGAGCAACAGTCTTGCCCTCCTCAGCGATGCAGGACACGTACTGACAGACGCCTTTGCCCTCGGCCTGAGTATCATAGCGGCGCGGATAAGCCGAAAACCTTCGGACCACAGGGCCACCTACGGTTATCAGCGGGTCGGCCTCCTCGCGGCGGTCATCAACGGGATAAGCCTTCTCGCGATCTCAGCCTTCATTTTCTTCGAGTCCTACAAAAGGTTTGTCGCACCGCCCCGGATAGACATCTCTCTCATGCTCGTCGTCGCTGCGTTCGGGCTGGCGGGCAATATCGTCATGGCCTTCATCATCGGCAGAAAGCATGAAGACCTGAACATCAGGAGCGCCTGGCTCCACGTGTTGGGAGATACACTCTCATCAATAGGCGTAATCGCGTCCGGGCTCATCATATTCTTCACGCAATGGACATACGCAGACCCTCTCGCGAGCGTCATTATCGGGATCGTCATCCTCTCGGGAGGAGCCAGGGTCGTGAAAGAAGCGATGGTCATCTTCCTCGAAATGACCCCGAAGGGGTTTCATGCGGAAGAGATTTCGAAGGTACTCTGCAACCTGCCCGAGGTGATGGGAGTCCATGATGTGCACATCTGGTCAGTCGCACATAAGCGGGTTGCCTTTACCGCTCACGTCTGGGTCCAAGACCGGAAATTGAGCGAGGTTGAAGGCGTACGGAAAAGGATCGAAAGCGTGCTCAAGGAAATGGGGATAGGCCATATTATCATCCAGTTCGAATGCGCGGAATGTGCAGCCAGCGAGCTCTACTGTCAGATTCACCTGAAGGACGAAGAATATCACGAGAACGAACACCGGCACTAGTGTTTTCCCCTTGTAAAGATATTGCTTTTGATCTATCAGGAGACTAAAGATCGGCATTGAAGAGACTCGGCAGGTCCTCGCCATTCTCATGGAGTCCCCATTCTATCTGAACGTGACTCACGCGGCGGAAGGGTAACCCTCGGCCCTCTCCCGTGGAACCCTTCTCCATGTCCGCGATAAATAGTGATTTCCGCTGCGCTTTCTTGCAATTATTTTGAATTATTATTATCATTAAACGTGGTGCAAACACTGCTCAAAAAGATATTCGGAACAAAGAACGAGAGGGAGCTGAAGCGCCTCTGGCCGATGGTCGAGACGATAAATTCCTTCGAAACGCGGATATCCGGCCTCAGCGACTCCGAACTGAGAGACAAGACCACAGAATTCAGGAGAAGGCTCGGGGGAGGAGAAACCCTCGATGAACTTCTCCCTGAAGCATTCGCGGTCGTGAGAGAGGTCTCGAAGAGGACCCTCGCGATGAGGCATTTTGATGTCCAGCTCATCGGCGGCATCGTGCTCCACGAGGGGAAAATCGCAGAAATGAAGACCGGTGAGGGAAAGACCCTCGTCGCCACCCTACCCGTTTATCTCAATGCGCTCTCGGGAAAAGGGGTCCACGTCGTTACGGTGAATGACTACCTCGCGAGAAGAGATGCCCGCTGGATGGAGCCGATTTACACCTTTCTCGGCATGCGCGTCGGGATTATCGTTCATGGCCTGACCGATGAGGAGAGACAGGCAGCGTATGGCGCCGACATCACTTACGGCACCAACAATGAGTTCGGGTTCGATTACCTCAGGGACAACATGAAATACGACATCTCTCAGTATGTGCAGCGGGAGCCGAACTACTCGATCGTAGACGAGGTCGACAGCATCCTTATTGACGAGGCGAGGACTCCCCTCATCATTTCTGGTCCGTCAGAAGACTCGACCGATAAGTACTATAAAATAGATAAGATCATTCCCCGCCTCCAGAAGGACGCCGACTACACCATCGATGAAAAGGCGCGGACTGCGATCCTCACTGACGAAGGCAATGTGAAGGTAGAGCGGTCACTCGGTGTAGCGAGTCTCTATGACCCGTCGAATATCGAACTCGTGCATCACGTCCTCCAGGCGCTGAAGGCTCACACGCTCTTCAAAAGAGACGTTGATTACGTCGTGAAAGACGGCGAGGTCATCATCGTCGATGAATTTACCGGCAGGCTCATGCCCGGCAGACGCTGGAGCGACGGGCTCCATCAGGCCGTGGAGGCAAAGGAAGGAGTCAAGATAGAGAGCGAGAACCAGACGCTCGCGACGATAACGTTCCAGAATTATTTCAGGATGTACGGCAAGCTCGCGGGCATGACCGGAACAGCGGACACGGAGGCTGAAGAGTTCGCAAAGATTTACAATCTCGATGTGGTCGTCATTCCCACGAACAGGCCGATGATACGCGCCGACCACCCGGACATGATCTATAAGACCGAAAAGGCCAAATTCAACGCTGTGATAAGGGAGATCAAAGAACTCCACGCAAAGGGACAACCCGTTCTTGTAGGAACGATCTCGATCGAAAAGTCCGAAGTCTTGAGTCAGATGCTCAAGAAGGATAAGATTCCCCACTCGGTGCTCAATGCGAAGTACCATGACAGGGAGGCCGAGATAATCGCGCAGGCCGGAAGAAGCGCCGCTGTGACCATAGCGACGAACATGGCCGGCAGGGGAACGGACATTGTGCTCGGCGGCAGCCCTGAAGGGCTCGCAAAAGATTCTCTCAGGGAGAAGGGAGATTATTCGGAGGCCGAATGGCAACAGGAACTCGAAAAGACGAGAGAGTTCTGCCGGACGGACCGGGAGAGGGTAGTTTCCGCGGGAGGACTGCATATCCTCGGAACCGAGCGGCACGAGGCGCGGAGGATAGACAATCAGTTGAGGGGCCGTTCGGGAAGGCAGGGAGACCCGGGCTCTTCGAGATTCTATCTCTCTCTCGAGGATGACCTCATGAGAATATTCGGCTCTGACAGGATCTCGGGTCTGATGTCGAGGCTCGGCATGGAGGAGGATGTCCCGATAGAGAACAAGATGGTTTCGCGGGCGATCGAGAACGCCCAGAAGCGGGTTGAAGCTCACAACTTCGATATAAGAAAACACCTCCTCGAATACGACGATATCATGAACAAGCAGAGGACCGAGATCTACGGGTTCAGACGGGAAATCCTCAAGGGGGAAGGCCTCAGAGAAAGGATTTTCGATCTCATCGATGATGTCGCGGAGGAGCTGCTGGGCATCTACTGTCCTGAAGACAGACATGCGGAGCAGTGGGACGTGAAAGGTCTCAAGGACGCTTTCTTCGGCATTTTCTCCGTGCCTTTGCCCGATGTACCGTCTGCCATTCAGGGTGTGCGCGACGTACTCGTCTCCTGCGCCCAGGCTGCCTATGACAAGAAAGAGGCAGAGGTCGGCGGTGACGTCATGCGCTATCTCGAAAAGGTGATGTTCCTCCAGGTGCTCGATACCCAATGGAAGGACCATCTCCTCGGGATGGACCATCTGAAGGAAGGCATCGGTCTCAGGGGCTACGGACAGAGGGATCCGCTGACCGAATACAAGAAGGAGGCCTTTGATATGTTTGCCGCGCTGACCGAGAGGATATCCCTCGAGACGGTCAGCAGGCTTTTCAGGATACAGGTCAGGGAAGAAGAAGGTCTCAGGAAGGAACGCATAGTCCCGAAGCAGGCGATACGGTATAATCGCGGAGACAGCGCAGAAGCGCACCAACCGCTGACGAGGGGCAAGAAGGTGGGGAGAAACGATCCCTGCCCGTGCGGAAGCGGCAAGAAATACAAGAAGTGCTGCGGTCTCAATGCCTAAGATATTGATTATAGGGAAGGACCTGAGCAATAAGAATTTTGACTTTCTCAAGAAATACGGAGATATCTCAAAGTTCAAGTCCATAGACAGGGTGCGTATCGGGACGAATGACGATATCGCTCTCCTTGTCGTAGAAAGGACGCAGCACCGGGAGCCCTCCTTCAAGGACTTTTCAAAGACGGTCTCAGGGGTCCCGAAGCTCATCGTCTCCTCGGACAATTCCTTCAGGGGATTCAGCCCCTGGCTCCGGTTGCCGCAGGTTTTTCCTGTTCATAATCCCGATGAAAAGGAACTGCTCTTTCTCGCCGACCGTCTCATATCCGAGAAGTCACTGCAGCAGGAAAACAACCGCCTGAAAAACGAGATTTCCTCGGCGAGGGGAGAGCTCGACCTCTTCCGGGTAATCGGCAAGATCCTCACATCGAACAGGGAGCTTGACGAGGTGCTCGCCTTAATCATGAAAGAGGTCAAAAAAGAGGTCGGGGCGTCGTCGTGGTCCATATTCCTCGTGGATGAGGAGACGGGAGAACTGGTGCTCGAGAAGACCGACGATAAACGGTGGAAGCCCCACAAAGTCAGACTGAAACCCGGAGAAGGAGTTGCCGGCTGGGTCGTCAGGGAGGGCATTCCGGTCGTTGTCCCCGACATTTCTCAGGATAAGCGAAGCCTGTATAAGACGGGCAAGCGAAAATACCCGAGGGCGAACACCGTTATGTGCATCCCCATAAGGGACAAAGACCGCACGGTAGGGGTGATAGAATTTACCGATAAGACTACAGGGATACCCTTTACCAAGGACGACCTCGATCTCTTCATGAGGATAGTGGACTATGCGGCCGTCGCGATCAAGGTGGCATCCGTCTACCAGAAGATGGCAGAGATCTCCGTCACCGATGATCTGACAAAGCTCTTTAACAGCCGCTATCTCAACAGGACCATAGAAGTCGAGATCCAGAGGTCCGAGCGCTCCCGTTCGTCTGTTTCTCTCATCTTCATGGATATCGATTATTTTAAGAA
>DASPUT010000231.1 GCA_035622735.1 Thermodesulfovibrionales bacterium
TGCCATGCCCGTCAAGGTGACCTTCTCATCAAAGAACCGCGCATCCACCGTCACGGTTCTGCCCTTCAGGGAAGCGCTCATGGTCCCATCCCCTACGTCGAGGTTCCTGAACTTCCATCCCTTCAACGTTCCTTCCATCTCTACCATCGGATTATCGAGCGTCCCCTTCCCTTCGGCCCGGAAAGAGAGGCGTGCATCGGCTCGCAGTCTCTGCGGTGCAACATCCTTCAGGAATACGTCCCTGCCCGATGCCCTGAACCTGAAGGTTTCGTCGCGGGAAATGTTCCCGTCGGCTGTCACTGTTGATCCGCCTTTCTTCAGGAGCAGGTCTTTTAGTGAAAGGACTTTGTAGTCATAAGAAATCGACGTCGAAAGAGAATCGAAAAATATGTCGCCCACCTTAAGCTCTGTGATGCGGAGCGTGCCTTCATAGAGAGGTTCCGATCCGGAACCGGAGATGCCGATGTCGGCCTCCACCATTCCCTTTGGAGACGGGTCCAATTTCTTCTTGTACACGATCCGTGAGAGCCTCTCGAGATCGCCGTTTTTCAGGCTAACCCGGAGCGCATACTGCGGTTTCTTCACATCGAAGAGTTCTCTGGCGTCGGGAAATCTGATAGCCCCTCTGATCCGCACCGCCAGAGACTCTGAGGAGCGAGCGGCATCGCCTAGGGTGGCATCCTTCACTTCGAGAAGATCCTTTCTGTAATTCAGATCGCCGGCGGCATCCCCAAAATGATATCCTTCGAAAGAGGCTCCTCTGAGCCTCACTGTCCAGTTGAGTGACGGATTATCAAACTTCCCTGTCACCGTGCCTCCGGCGGTCCCTGACCCAGTCAGCTCCCGCAGATACGGCGATGTTATATCCGAGATATCATCGGTTCTCATCTCTGTCTCGAGGGATAAGACCGAGGACGCGATGTCGATGTCGCCGTGCAGACTCACGTGCGACCGGGCCGTGCTGATCTCGGTACCGGACAGGCTGAGGACATCGTCCCGGAGACTGTAAGAACCATTCGCCTTTTTGACCCTTCCGAGGACATCTCCGCCCTCTTCGATACTCTCGTAATCAAACCAGCCCGAGGGGGCGAACTTCTCTCCCTCCGTGCGCAACTCCCCCCTTACCTTGCCCTCCGGGATACCCGGGTCCCATCCGATAAACTTGAAGACAGTCCTACTGTCAATACCGTAACCCTTCACGTTCAGGGAATAGTATGGAGGGCCTGAAATGGCGATAGTCGCCTCGGCATCGGCAGTCCCGTGGGAGAGAGAAGCGTGTCCCCCGGTAAAGATCAGATTTCCATCACGGTACGAGACGGTACTGTCGAGTGCATCGAGATCGATGCCGAAGAGATTTCCCTTCCGCAAGCGTGCCTTCGCAGTCCCTGCGAGACTGTTCAGGGGACCTCTGAGGTTTCCGGTGAAGGAGACAAGACCCTCCACCTTCTCCTTTACCTTCAGCAACTCCATGAGAGCCTCCAGGTACATTTCTCCCTTGAGCTCCATGTCGACGGTCGACTGCAGGGGATTATTCGCGATGAGCTCTACCGTGCCCTTCGCGGTGACGCCGCCTTCTCCCTTCTGCGTCAGACCGAAGATCTTCTTAGCCGACTCCATGAGGAGCCCCAACCGAACCTGGAGTCCGCCGCGCCCGCCGGCGTATACACCGCTGGCATGTACCATCGATCCGTAGAAGCCTACCTGCACTCCTTTAATCTCTACCGCGTCGTCCCGTAGCACTACCGTCCCCTTGATTTCACCCTTGACTTCGGGCCAGCCTTCTATCCGGGATGAGAGGTGCCTGACGGAAAAGGTGATCCGGGGAGAAGGTGATTTCCGCGTGATGATTGTTTGCGGAGCCTTGAGAATAGCCTCTCCGTTCAGACCGCTTCCGGTCAACCGGTTGCCGCGATAATCGAAGGTGAAGGTGCCGTCATCCACCGCAAGGGTCTTCAAGACCACCTTGATGGGAGATTTTCTTTCGAGGGCAAGATATTCCCGTACCCTGCGGATGATATCGGTGAGCTGTGATTCATCGCTCCTCACGGCGGCATCCCGTATCACGAGCCGTCTCACGATGAGTTCCTTATCCAGAAATCCTGAAATCTCAATGTAGCCCTTGACCCTGGGGAGACGGATGATCTCTTCTCCGTTCTCGAAGACCCTGAGATCCCTGACCTCGATCGTAAGGGGAAAAATGTTGATATATATTTTTTCGGCAATGACCTCCCTGCCGGTTGCGGCCGAGAGTTCGGGAAGTATGAGCCTCTTGAGCTGGTTGGAGATATACGGTCCTCTGCCGATGAGGGTGAGGACGCCGAGCACGAGCAGTACGGAAGATAGAAAAACTATCCGCTTTATCTTAATCTTTCCCATAATGACAGCAACAGTTCATGGATCGCTATCCCCTCAAGCTTTTTCCCGCCCTGTTGCAGGGAGAAGATGTCGTTCGCAATCCCCGATTCGGTATTGATCCTCGCCGATATTATACCAATATCCTTCTCATGAATCAGGCTTGTCACGTCATAGAGGAGTCCTATCCTGTCCTGGGCGAAAAATTCGAGGATACTGTTCTCGGCTGAGGTTTCGTTGTCGATTTCGATAAAGGGGCCGAACCTCTCAAGGACTTCAGGTCTTGGACCGGCACCGCCCGCTCCGCTTCTCATACCCTGAATTCCTCCATACCGGTACCGCCTCCCGCCGCATACCGCCTCCCTGAGTCTGACCCCGAGATCCTGACAGATCCCGTCCCAACAGATATCTCCCCAGTTCGCGACCTGAATTTTATCGATGACGATTCCGCCGCTGCCCGTATATACCCTCGCGCGGTAAATATTCATACCGAGGGACGAGAGGACACCGACTATCCTCGAAAACAGACCGGGACTGTCCCAGCCGCCGATGCTCACCTCTGCGGTGCCCGCAGAATCTTCCCTCACCCTGAATCCGAACCTCTTCTCCGTCACCTCCCGGTAAAGTCCGAAGTCTTCGAATAACCTCTCCGGCGTCAAAGAGATGAGATATCGCTCCGGCATTAACGCGAGAAACCGTTCTACCTCTTCCCGCTCAGCCTGGGAACGAAACCCCTTCTTCAGGAGGAGGTGATTTCCGAACCGATCGTCTAATCTCCGGCTGTCGGGAAGGTCGCCGGTAAATCCCCCGAGATACCGCGATGTCGTCTCATAGAGTTCTTTAAGGAGATAGGCCTTCCATTCAGTCCAGAAGTCGGGACTGACGGAGGTCATGTCTGCATAGGTGAGGAGATAGAGCGCGTCGAGATTTTCCCTCCCTCCCAGGTCATCGGCGAATTGCGCTATGACCTCGGGATCCTCCGTGTCTCCCTTGAAGGCCACGGATGCCATGAGGATATGGTTCTTCACAAGGAATTCTATTCCCGATCTCTGTCCGACCGTGAGGTTCAATCTCTCGATGATGTTCTTTACTTCCAGATAGCCCGCCTCCTCATGATGGCCTCCCCCGGAACCGTACCGATAGGTCTTTACGATTCCCTTCTTCCCGATATCGTGGAGGAGGAGCGCAAGGATGAGTATCTCCTTCTGCCTCACCTCCCTGAATACCCCGGAAAGGTGCTCGAGGTTCTTGTATTTCGTGTCCCCGAGTTCAGTCAATTTCTTGACCGCGTGAAGGGCGTGTTCATCGACGGTATAGCGATGATAGGGCTCGTAGACCACGAGAAAGCTGAGCGCACCGAACTCCGGGACGAACCTTCCGAGGACCCGGTTGTTGTGCATCTCCCGCAATGTTTCGTACGACCTGGGTCCCCTGATAATATCCATGAAAGATTCTGCCGCTTCCTGAGAGCTTCTCGTCGCCTTCCCTATTCGGTAGAGGTTTTTCCGTATCTCATCCCTCAGCCGGGGGCTGAAACGCTTTCCCGTCTTTGCCATGACAGAAAATGCCTCGATGATTGCCTCCGGTCTCTCCTTGAGACAGTCGCCGTTCGCGACGATCCGGTTTTTCGAGAGGGAAAAATCGGCCGTTATCCGTTTCCTCGCATAGAGGAACGGCAATATCCTGCTGTCTCTCTTCTCTTCGCTCACACTCCGCAGAGCAAACAAGTCAAGGCTCCGCGCCGTGACATCATGAACGGCCGATGCCCTGAGATAGAGATACCGCATGAACCGTTCTGACGCGAGGAGCCGCCTGGAGGCCTTGAAGTTGAGCATTTCCGCGATGCCTTCATGGAATTCGAAGGAGAGGATATCGTTTCTCCGCCCGCTGAGAAGGTGAAGACAGAACCTCACCTTCAGGAGGAAGTCATAAGCCTTCGCAAGCTTTTTGAACTCCTCCGGCGCGAGTATCCTCGCAAGCTCGTCAAAATTCCTCATCCTCAGTTTTATGCTCGCGAGCCAGAGAAGGGTATGGATGTCCCTCAACATACCCTTTCCCTCCTTGACCTGCGGTTCGAGCATGTAGACGGAGTCGCTTATCTTCCTGTACCGCGTCTCGACCTCGCGCAACTTTTCGGTGATAAATCTGCTCGACTCCCTGAATGCGATCTCGGGGTAAACGCTGTCCATAAAATAGCGGTACAAATCCCTGTCGCCCGCTATGTAGCGATGTTCGAGAAGGGACGTCCTCGTCTTGACGTCCTTTCTCGCCTCACTAATGCAATCGGCGGGCGTTCTGAATGAATGGCCGATTGCCCGATTCGTATCCCAGAGCTTGTAGAGAAATTCTGAGGCCTTTTCCGACGCAGACCGGTCCCTGGCAAAGAGCATGATATCGATATCGGAGAACGGAGCGAGTTCGCCCCTCCCATATCCGCCGACGGCCATGATGCAGAGACCGGAGCGGGCATCGGTCGCGGAGAAGAGGCCGCTGAGGAGTGAATCCGTCCTCCCCGTAAAGTGGGCCGTCAATTGCCTTCCGCTATAACCCTTCTCCAAAAGCCCTGTGAGTTCGCCTATATCCATACGATTCTGATATCTTCTCACCTTCCCGGATTCTCTGCATGCTTATTCCCTCGTCCGCGGGTGCAGATGATCCGATCACGAATCCTGCGCGGTTCTTATTCATTCCCTATTCCCGCACCTACATCATTGGTGCTGCCGTGATGGCTGATGAGAACGGCAACATAATGCCTTCCCATGAATCGAGGACATGGATTTGAACGAGCTCATGACGTCCTTTGGCGCGGGGCCCTGCCTACTGCAGCGCCGTTCCGTTTTCCGCGCAGGCCGGCACCGCCAGCTATGAAGAACGAGGGCGAATTATCTTCTTCTCCCGAGATAATCTCTCGGTTTCCCCGCCCCTCTCGGCGGACCGACGAGCCCGTCCTCTTCCATGAGTTCCATAATCCTCGCGGCCCGGTTATACCCGATCTTGAACCGCCGCTGTATTGACGATATCGAGACCTCACCGACGGACTCGGCAAAATCGAGGGTCTTCCGATACATCTCGTCCCTCTCCGGGGATTCGCTCTCGTTCCCCGGCTCTTCGATTGCGATGCTCTCAAAGAGCGAATAGTCAGGCACTCCCTGAGGCGTGATGAAATCGGTGATCGCCTTTATCTCCTCCTCGCTCACAAGGGCGCCGTGGACTCGCAGGATCCTCGACCCCGGAAGCATGAGGAGCATGTCACCCTTCCCCAGGAGCTGCTCTGCGCCCTGACTGTCGATGATCGTCCTTGAGTCTATCCTCGATGTCACCTGAAAGGCTATTCTCGCCGGAAAGTTGGCCTTTATCACTCCCGTGATAACATCGACTGAAGGCCGCTGCGTTGCGACGATCAGGTGTATGCCGGAGGCCCTCGCCATCTGCGCCAGCCTCGCGATCGAGTCCTCGACTTCGTTGCCTGAGGCGAACATAAGGTCCGCGAGTTCATCGATAAAGATCACGATATACGGAAGCTGTTCTTCGTCGGGGGCTACCCTATTGAAGCTCTCGATGTTTCGCACCCCCTTTTCCGCGAGGAGCCGGTATCGTCTCTCCATCTCGAAGACCATCTTCCGCAAGGCCTCTGCAGCCTCCTTCGCCCCCGTTACAACCGGCGAAATGAGATGGGGTATCTTCTCGTACGACGAGAGTTCGAGGAGTTTCGGATCTATCATGAGCATCTTCACTTCCCGGGGCGTAGCCTTATAGAGGATACTCACGACCATCGAATTGATCGAGACGCTCTTGCCGGAACCGGTCGCCCCCGCAACAAGGAGATGTGGCATCCGCGAGAGGTCAGCGACGATGGGGGTTCCGAAGATATCCTTGCCGAGAGCGAGGGTGAGCCTCGTATGACTCCTCTGGAAGATGTCCGCGGATATGATCTCTCTGAGACAGACCGTCTCCCGGCTTCTGTTTGGCACCTCTATGCCGATCGCCGCCTTGTTCGGTATCGCCGATACCCTCACACTCTGCGCCTTCAAGGAAAGGGCGAGGTCATCCGAGAGGGAGACGACCCGGTTCATCTTGACACCCGGTGCCGGCTCAAATTCGTACATCGTAACGACGGGACCGGGATAGACCTGCGTGACCTTTCCCTCAACATCGAAGTCCTTGAGCTTCTTTTCGAGCATT
>DASPUT010000232.1 GCA_035622735.1 Thermodesulfovibrionales bacterium
GCAGCAGCGTATCAGCGCCCGGAGCATCACTGAATATCTTCCTTTCACGGGGCGAGAAGTGAATCTCTTTACCAAGGGACAGCAGCGTATAGAATCCGGTGGTTTTATCAAAGGAGACAGAGCCTCTTTTACACACGTCGACGGGGTCAAGACTTCTGATGACTTCCCATGCTTTTTCCTCTCCGGGAGACATTGCTTATTATAGTACAGTGACCCCGAGAGGTGGAATACGTGGATAACCAGGCGGTGATTCAGCCTCACGCACTGTCAAGCCGAGTTTTTCGTTCTGCAGTCCGCATTGTTGCATAAGCCCAGTGCGTCAACTGCGGTCACAAGTGGCAAGCCTAATAGCGCTAGAAGTAGCTCCCTCGTGTACCACTTACCACTATGTCCTGATATAATGGTGCTAACGAGAAGCAGAAGTCTTTGATTTGAGGAATACCACCTGCAAACAATGTGTATTACGTGGAGACAGTGGGAAGATTAAGGATGGAGCCATCGTCTACGCGGTATATCGAATTTCAAGGCAAAACAATCGAGGTCGATGAAGAAGGATTTCTGAAGTCTGACAAAGATTGGTCCGAGGAATTAGCGAATTGCTTGAGCAAAGAAGATGGGATTGAACTTTCAAAGAACCACTGGGAGATTATCAATTTCGTACGGTGGTATTACAGGACCTACCAGAACAGCCCTCATCCGAGATTTATTATCAAGAAACTCAACAAGCGGTATGAGACCGCGAAATACACCGTCAAATACCTATTTCAATTGTTCCGGCAGTATCCCGTAAAGAGAGCATGTAAATATGGCGGCATTCCTTTCACCGAAGGCACCTGATACGAGTCAGAATTAGACTGGATGTCTGATCATGACAATTCAAAATAAGAGAAAGAAGTGACGGGGGTTATCTAATAGGCTGATAAATTGAATGGTGGTGCGTTGTCTTGTTATTTTCTTCATTGCGTTTACGGGAATGAGGGCTTCGATTTCAAAAATACGCGCCAGTTGCGATTGCGAGCGACTCACACTTTGTCGGTGGATCCGGGAGGGAGAAGTATTTCCTGAACCTGGACATTCTCAAAAAACTTGACATTAATATCTTGTCATGGTAAAAGCTCATAAAGAGAGGAAACATATCTAAAAGGAGGGGCTAAACCTAGGCGCTTCAAGGCCGTGAGGAAAAACCAACAAAAAGGAGATGAAATATGGAAAAGAGCGCGGATAAAGGCTTCCTCAAGACACTGGGCTTAATAGTGGCTGCACCGTTTATCGGTATAGCATCTGTCGTTGCTTTGCCTTTTTCGTTTCTGGTCGCCATGGGGATGTCGGCACTTCATAATATCCTTGGTCTAGCGCAGAAAGGCATGTCTTTTGGTTGGCGGCCTCTGGAGGCCTATTTGGGCGGCGGGAAAAAAAGCAAGGGAGAGAAGAATGAGGAAGAACAATGACGTATGTGCTTCTGAAATGTCACTTCTTGTGCCGGAAAAAGAAATTGCTTGCAACAAGTGTAATTTTTTGAACTCCTCACATGCAATAACGCAGCTCGGCTAAAGATAGTCGGTGAAGTCCGTGTATCTATTTCTTAGTCAAGACTCGTGATGACACTGATGTATGATCCCGCCAATGTTCTTCCAAAGTTTGTGGAAAGTGTCTTCAGACCCGCATGACTCTTTCAAAATAAGGTAGCTGCCACAGGGTAGGGGATTTTGATGCCTATCTGAAACAAAAAGGGGATACCTCGCTTTTTTGCCTATCCACAGTGCCCCAACGATCATGGTTGTGTCGAACGTCTCAACAGAACCCTTAAGGAAGAGTTTATCAACTATAACCTCAACCTCATCGATGACCTGACCGTATGAGATGACCACCGTCAAGAAGGGGATGCCTCTTCAGATGTATTCCTTTCTTGCTTATTCCCCTGAAGAGAATACATTGAGAATTCGTGCGGGAAATAAACTTTGTAAAACCCCAAGGGAGAAGGAAGAGAAAAAAGAAATAATAAGGTTGTAAGGAATCAGCAGCTGGGCATTGGGCTTTTCAAAACGACCTTTTATAGTACTTAAAGTAGAAGTTTAAGATGTAATGAGTTACTACCTGGCTTATAATAATAAAAAAGGTGGTGTCTCTTTCCCTTACCCGTGTTTTCTTTGAGACTAATCGTCTCACGACTTCACTTTTTACGGCCTTAACTCCTCGACAACGTTACAGCCAGTGACTCCGGGTAGAGAGAGCGGGACACCACCTGTACAACCGCTCTTTTCAACTCAACCATACCCCTTTTCGGGGGCCTTGTCAACTAGTATTTCAAAAAAAAGGTCAGACAAGAGTCTGACCTTTTCGCGGAGTTTGATGTGAGGAGAATAGGGCGAAGTTGCTTACCAGGTCGCCTCGCCTTTGAGAACTTTATGAATGTCCGCGGCGGCCCTTTTTCCGGCTCCCATTGCGCTGATTACGGTTGCCGCGCCGGTGACTACATCACCGCCGGCCCAGACACGGGTTTTCTTCGTCCTGCCTGTCTCAAGGTCGGCAAGAGCGGTGCCGTGCTTTGTCCTTTCGAGACCCTCTGCCTCAACGAAGACGAGAGGATTCGGGCTGGTGCCAAGCGCCATGATTACGGTATCCACCTCCATCTCGAATTCGGACCCTTCGATCGGAACAGGTTGTCTCCTTCCGGACTGGTCCGGCTCGCCGAGTTTCATGCGGATGCAGCGCATCGCCCTGACGGAACCGTCTTTGTCGCCGAGTATCTCGAGGGGGTTTGTCAGGAAATCAAAGATTACTCCCTCCTCGCCAGCGTGATGGAATTCTTCCTCCCTTGCAGGAACTTCATCGCGAGAACGGCGATACACCATATGGACCTCGCCCGAACCATTCCCGGTCTTCTCAGCCTGAAGGGCCTGCAGACGAAGACTGCACCGGACAGAGTCCATCGCCACGTTCCCCGCACCGATCACCGCCACCTTCTTTCCCACCTTGACAGGGGTGTCGAATTCCGGGAAGCGGTACGCCTTCATGAGATTGACGCGGGTCAGGAATTCATTGGCGGACATGACTCCGTTATAGTTGATGCCGGGGATACGCATGAAAGAAGGCAGACCCGCGCCGGTCCCGAGGAACACAGCGTCATAATCGCTCAGGAGTTCGTCGAGGGTAAAAGAGCGACCGATCACGTGGTCCGTCTTGATATCTATTCCGAGACAATCGGCTGCGTAGTTTATCTCTCCGTGCACAACACTCTTCGGCAGACGGAATTCAGGTATCCCGTAAACGAGCACCCCGCCCGGACCGTGCAGAGACTCGAAGATCGTCACATCGTGACCTTCTCTTGCCACATCCACGGCGCATGTCAGACCGGCAGGTCCTGAGCCGACGATCGCCACGCGCTTGCCTGTTTTCGGCGCCTTCACGAGAGGACAGGTGCGGTTTGCCAATTCAAAATCCCCGACGAACCGTTCGAGTCTGCCGATAGCGACGGGTTCCCCCTTCTTCCCTACGATGCAATTCCCTTCGCACTGTCTCTCCTGGGGACATACCCTTCCACAGATCGCCGGAAGGTTGTTCTTCACCTTCATCCATTCCACTGCCTTGACCATGTCCCCTTCCCTGAGGGCCTTAACAAACTGCGGGATGAGAACACCTACAGGACATCCTTCCACGCACTTCGGTTTCTTGCACTGGAGGCATCGTTCTGCTTCCTCGCGTGCCATCGCTTCCGTATAGCCCAGCGCCACCTCATTGTAATTACTTCTCCGTTCAATTTGGTCCTGGTTCGGCATCTCGTGCCGCTTTATCTTGAAACGCTCTTGCTGAGTCAGTTCGGCCATTTACCGTTTACCTCCTTCCGCGAGTGCACCCTCGAGTCTGCATTTATGTTCCCAGTGTTCCACGGCCAGTTGCTCCTCTTTGCGGTAGAACTGTAGACGGGACAAGAGGTTGTTCCAGTCTACCTTGTGACCGTCGAATTCCGGGCCGTCGACGCAGACGAATTGTGCGCCATCGTCAAGCAGCACCCTGCAGCCGCCGCACATGCCGGTGCCGTCAATCATGACCGTGTTCAGGCTGACGACGGTCGGGACATTATAGGGCTTCGTAGTCTGGGCGATGAATTTCATCATAATCGCCGGGCCGATAGCCCAGACGTGGGATATCTTTCTTCCCGGGTTCTCGAGCAGTTCCTTGAGAGGTTCGGTGACGAGGGACTTGCGTCCGTACGATCCGTCATCGGTGCAGATGATCAATTCATCCGAGACGGCCCTCATCTTCTCTTCCCAGAAGAGCAAGTCCTTATTGCGGGCGCCG
>DASPUT010000233.1 GCA_035622735.1 Thermodesulfovibrionales bacterium
CCCGGAGCCAGTCCGGAGACTATGGCGTCGGCGGTCGCGACCCCTCTGGAGCGGCAGTTTTCGACTATTTCGGGTCTTGACTCGATGACCTCGACGAATGCGCTCGGAAACAGCCAGATCACCCTGCAGTTCAATCTCAGCAGGAATATCGATGCAGCGGGGCAGGATGTGCAGGCGATGATGGCCAAGGCGGCGAAGCAGCTGCCCCAGAACATGCCGACCCCTCCTACCTACAGCAAGGTGAACCCCGCTGACCAGCCCGTCATCTACCTCGCGCTCAGCTCTCCGACGCTTCCCCTCTCTGCGGTCAATGAATACGCCGATACGTTCATCGCTCCTCGTATTTCGATGATCAGCGGCGTGGCACAAGTGCAGGTCTTCGGATCTCAGAAATACGCGGTACGCGCGCAGGTCGACCCGAAGGCCCTCGCGACGAGACAGATCGGCATCGATGACGTCGCCAATGCCCTCACACTGGGAAACGTGAACCTTCCGACAGGGACCCTGCAGGGAACGAGGCAGGCCTTTACGATTCAGGCGACAGGGCAGCTCTATAACGCTGAGGCGTACCGTCCTCTCATCGTAGCCTACCGCAAGGGATCGCCCGTTCGCCTCAACGAGATCGGCCGGGTCATCGACAGCGTCGAGAACGACAAGGTGGCGAACTGGTACAACAGCGACCGCGCCATCGTCCTCGCGATCCAGCGCCAGCCCGGCACGAATACCGTCGAGGTCGTCGACAGCATCAAGAACCTTCTGCCCGTCTTCCGTGCCCAGATGCCTCCATCGGTAAACCTGAACGTCCTCTATGACCGTTCGCTCTCTATCCGTGAATCGGTGAGGGACGTGAAGTTTACCCTCATTCTCACCATCGGCCTTGTCGTCATGGTGATATTCCTCTTTCTCCGGAACCTTTCTGCTACGGTCATCCCGAGTCTGGCGCTGCCTTTCTCGCTCATCGGCACCTTCGCCGCGATGTATCTCATGGGATTCAGTATCGATAATATATCCCTCATGGCCCTTACCTTGTCGGTCGGGTTCGTGGTCGACGACGCGATTGTCATGCTCGAAAATATCGTCCGGCACATGGAACACGGTGAAGGGGCGATGGAAGCCGCCCTCAAGGGTTCGAGGGAGATAGGATTTACGATTCTCTCAATGACCCTTTCGCTCGTCGCGGTCTTTATCCCCGTGCTTTTCATGGGCGGGATCCTCGGACGCCTCCTCCACGAATTCGCCGTCACGATCAGTATGGCGATTCTCATATCCGGGTTCGTCTCCCTGACGCTCACGCCCATGCTCTGCAGCCGTTTTCTGCGGCCCCCGGGTGAGCTGAAGCACGGCCGTCTCTATGTCGTTATGGAGCGTTTCTTCGACGGGATGCTGAAGGGGTATAAGGGGACGCTGAAATGGGTCCTCAACTATCGGAGGTCCGTCCTGGCCCTCACCATCATCCTCACCGTTGCGACGGGCTTTCTGTTTACGAAGATTTCGATGGGATTCCTCCCCACGGAAGATACCGGCCAGATCTTCGCCTTTACCGAGGCGGCGCAGGGGATTTCCTTTCAGGACATGGTGAGGCACCAGCAGGAACTCGCTGCAATCGTGGCGAAGGACCCCCATGTGGATGCCTTCATGTCTGCTATCGGCGCGAGCGGAGTGAGCGTCGCCAGTAATACCGGCAGAATCTTCATGCGGCTGAAGCCCCTGAAAGAGCGAAAGCTGAGCGCCGATGAGATCATCCAGGAACTGCGGAAGAAGGTCGCTAAAGTGACCGGCATCCAGATGTTCATGCAGAACCTTCCCTCGATCCGCATCGGAGGCCAGCTGACGAAGAGTCAATACCAGTTCACCCTCCAGAGCCCCGATACCCAGGAACTCTATCAGCGTGCGTCAGACTTCGAAGCGAAACTGCGGACGCTCCCGCAGCTCCAGGACGTAACGAGCGATCTCCAGATAAAGAATCCCCAGGTGAATCTCGACATCGACCGTGACAAGGCCTCGGCCCTCGGCGTCACGGTGTCGCAGATAGAGGATTCGCTCTATTCCGCCTACGGTTCGCGGCAGGTTTCGACCATTTACGCGCCGAACAACCAATACCAGGTGATCCTCGAGCTCGAGCCGAAATACCAGATGGATCCCGCGGCCTTGTCGATGCTCTATATCCACTCGGCCGGGGGACAGCTCGTGCCGTTGAACGCCGTTACGCGGATGAAAGGGGACGTGGGTCCCCTGACAGTGAATCATCTCGGGCAGCTGCCGGCTGTGACGATCTCTTTTAACCTGCGGCCGGGAGTGTCACTGGGAGACGCGGTGGCGCTCGTGGATAAACTCGCGAGGCAGGTCTTGCCGCCGACGGTCAGTACGAGTTTTCAGGGCACCGCTCAGGCGTTCCAGTCTTCGATGAAAGGGCTCTGGATTCTGCTCGTCATGGCTATCCTCGTGATCTACATTGTGCTCGGCATCCTCTATGAGAGTTATATCCACCCGATCACGATCCTGTCGGGACTTCCTGCCGCGGGATTCGGGGCATTGATCACCCTCTTGCTCTTCCATAAGGATCTGAACATCTATGCCTTTGTCGGCATCATCATGCTCCTCGGCATCGTCAAGAAGAACGCGATCATGATGATCGATTTTGCCCTCGAGGCGCAGCGGCAGGAACATAAGTCACCCCTTGAGGCGATCTATGAAGGTGCAATCATACGTTTCCGCCCGATCATGATGACGACGATGGCTGCACTCATGGGTACCCTTCCTATCGCGATCGGCTTCGGCGCAGGCGCCGATGCGCGCCGGCCCCTCGGACTGGCTGTTGTCGGAGGGCTCGTCGTCTCTCAGCTCCTGACCCTTTACATAACACCCGTCGTCTATTATTACATGGATAAGGTTCAGGAGAAGGTCATGGGGCTGTCTCGGAAAAGGCAGAATCAGCGTAAAACTGAATCAGTTGTTACCGGAGGATAAAATGAAAGAGGTGATTTCCTTCGTACTGCTTCTCGCATGTCTCGCTCCTGTGCAGGGGTGGGCAGATGAGATGATCCAAAAGGGTGAAGTGCTCACGATCGAACGGTGTATCGAGATCGCGCTGAAGAGACAGCCGAATATCGTTGCGTCCATGAATACGGTGAACGTGAATGAGAGCAGGATCGGTGAGGCAAAGTCGAACTATTATCCCCAGATAAGCGGGACGGCGGGTTACGCGCGGACCCTCCCGATCGGCCAGTTTGTGAATACCACTTCGAGTTCAAGCCAGTTTACCGGTTTTCAGGGCGGCGCGATCGATCAATACACGGCGAGCTTTACCCTCAGTCAGAACATCTACGATTTCGGGAGGACCTCTTCACAGGTGAAGATATCGAAGCTCAACTTTGATTCCTCCCGCTCTGACCTCGAGAATGTGACCGAACAGACGGTTTTTGCCGTGAAGCAGAACTATTACGGAGTCGTACAGGCGAAGCATAACAGGACTGTATTGGAAGATACGGTGAAGCAGACAGAGCAGCACCTTGAGCAGGCGCGGGGTTTTTATGAGGTCGGCACGAAACCGAAATTCGATGTGATTAAGGCCGAGGTTGACGTGAGCACGGCGAAACTGAATCTCATAAAGGCGGAAAACGATCTCAGGATAGCGGTAGTCAACCTGAACAACGCCATGGGGGTACCGGAAGCGCCCGAATATACGCTCTCCGAAAATATCTCTTTCGAAAAATACGGGATGACGCTCGAGGAGGCTCTCTCGAGGGCCTATGAGAACAGGCCCGACCTGCAGTCGATCGTCGCGAAGAGGAGGGCGGCGGAGGTCTCGATCGATCTCGCGAAGACGGGTTACTATCCCTTCCTGACGGGAAACGCCTCATACACCTGGTCCGGTCAGCAAATTTATACTATCGGCAACGGATGGACTTTCGGCGCTGCGATAACGGTTCCTATTTTCAGCGGCTTCTTGACGAAGAGCCAGGTCGAAGAGGCAAAGGCGAACGCGGACGTGCTCAGGGCGAATGAAGAGTCGGTGCGACAGACCGTCTTTCTCGACGTGCAGCAGGCATATTTGACGCTCAGGGCTGCTGAAGAGGCGATCCCCACTGCAAAGCTCGGTGTTGATCAGGCGCAGGAGAACCTCGATATAGCGAACGGGAGATACGCGGCGGGTGTCGGGAGTCCCGTTGAGGTGACAGACGCGGAGGTCTCGCTGGCGAACTCGCGATTATCTTACATCCAGGCGCTCTATGCGGACAAGGTCGCACAAGCGAGCCTCGAAAAGGCGATGGGGATGAGATGAAGAAGATGCTCATAGGGAGTCTCGTTGTCCTTGTACTCGCAGCGGCCGGATTCCTGTTCTTCAGAAACAAGGGGAATGAGCCGCAGTTCAGGACCGAGAAGGTTTTGCGGGGCGATATCGTGACGACCGTCACCGCTACGGGTACGGTGAATGCGGTGATAACCGTATTGGTAGGCACGCAGGTTTCGGGCACGATACAACGTCTCTATGTCGATTTCAATTCCCAGGTGAAGAAGGGCCAGTTGATAGCGCAGATAGACCCCGCCCTCTTCGAGGAGCAGGTCTCTCAGGCGAAGGCGAACCTCCTCTCGGCGAAGGCGAATGTCGAGAAGGCAGGTGCTACGCTCGTCGATTCGAAGAGGACGATGGAGAGGAACAGGGAGCTCTTTGCGAAAAACCTCATCGCGAGGAGCGATCTCGATACGGCGGAGACGAATTACGAGACCTCCGTGGCCTCAGTGAACGTAGCCAAGGCCGCGGTGGCCCAGGCAGAGGCGGCGCTGAAGAACGCCGAGACGAACCTCGGATATACGAGGATCGTCTCTCCTGTTGACGGGACCGTCGTGTCGCGGAACGTCGACGTGGGTCAGACCGTTGCGGCGAGCTTCCAGACTCCGACCCTCTTCACCATCGCGCAGGACCTCACGAAGATGCAGATAGACACGAGTGTCGATGAGGCCGATATCGGCAAGGTGAAGATCGGTGAGGAGGTCGAATTCACGGTCGACGCATACCCGGACATCACCTTCAGGGGAAGGGTGGGGCAGGTGCGGATCGCACCGATTACGGTCCAGAACGTCGTCACCTATGACGTCGTCATAACCGTCGACAATCCGGAATTCAAGCTGAAGCCCGGCATGACAGCCAATGTCTCGATCATCGTGGCGGAAAAGAAGGACGTCCTGAAGGTACCGAACGCCGCCCTGAGGTTCAGGCCCGCAGAGCGGACCAAGGCGAAGCAGCCGCAGAAGGGGTCTGCCGTATGGATAGCCGACAATGGGAAGGCGAAACGCGTTCCCGTGACGGTCGGGATAAGCGACGGCAATTTTACCGAACTGTCGGGGGGAGAACTCAGGGAAGGTCAGGAGGTGATCGTGGAGTCACTCGCGAAGGCGAAAGCCGCCACGCCCTCAGGCCCGAGAATGTTCTGACGATGTCTCTCATCGAGATTCGCGATGTCAGCAAGATATACAGCCTCGGAGACATCGAGGTGAATGCGCTCATGGATGTTTCAGCGACGATAGAGAAAGGGGAGTTTGTCTGCATCATGGGTCCGTCCGGCTCGGGCAAATCGACGTTCATGAATGTCCTCGGTTGCCTTGACCAGCCTACGGCCGGCCGGTACCTCCTTGAGGGTATCGATGTCGGCAGGCTCAGCAGGGATGAACTCGCCGGCATAAGGAACAAAAAGATTGGGTTCGTCTTTCAGGGGTTCAACCTGCTCTCGAGGACATCGGCCGTCGAGAATGCCGAACTGCCGCTGCTTTATGACGGACTCCCGGCGAAAGAGAGATGGCAGCGGGCAAGGGCGGCGCTGAAGAGTGTCGGCCTCGAAGGGAGAGAAGATCACCGGCCGAACCAGCTTTCAGGCGGCCAGCAGCAGAGGGTCGCCATAGCGAGGGCGCTTGTGAACGATGCGCCGATAATTCTCGCGGACGAACCTACGGGCAATCTCGACACGAAGACGAGCGTCGAGATCATGGAGCTGTTGGTTCGGTTGAACAGAGAATCTCATATTACCGTGATTATCGTTACCCATGAGCCGGATATCGCGGCCTACGGCAGGAGGATCATCAAGTTCCTTGACGGGAGGATCGTGAGTGACGAGCAGGTGAAAGACGAACCGGGGAATGAGAAGAGGGTTATTGGAAGAGGATGATCAATATACCGTCTACACTGAAGATTTCCTTGAGGGCGTTGCGGGTGAACAAGATGCGTTCAGCCTTGACGATGCTTGGCATTATTATCGGGGTGGGCGCTGTGATAGCGATGCTCGCCGTCGGCACCGGCGCGAGCAGACAGATCTCGGCGCAGATCTCGAGCATGGGAAGCAACCTGCTCATGGTCCTTCCCGGTTCCACCACGTCGGGCGGTGTGAGGATGGGTGCGGGCACGCAGGCGACTCTGACGATGGCGGATGCGGATGCGATCGTGAAGGAGTCTCCCGCCGTTGCGGATGTGGCTCCCGTCCTGAACGGTGTCGCGCAGATTGTCTACGGGCACCAGAACTGGTCAACCGGTGTGATAGGAACGACACCGAGCATGCTGAATGTGCGGGACTGGCCGCTTTCTGCCGGTAAGACCTTTACCCAGCAGGACGTCAACAGCGCCACAAAGGTGGCCCTGTTGGGCCAGACCGTCGTGGACAATCTGTTCGGTGATATGAATCCCGTCGGACAGATCGTCAGGATCAAGAAAGTTCCGTTCGTCGTCGTCGGTGTTCTTGCGACGAAAGGGCAGTCGCCGTCCGGACAGGATCAGGACGATACCATCTACGTTCCCGTGACGACGGCGCAGAAAAAGCTTTTCGGGACGTCCTTTCCCGGCATGATCAGGATAATCATGGTGAAAGCGAAAAGCCCGGAAGACCTGGCGCCTGCCGAGAAACAGATCAATGACCTGCTCAAGCAGAGGCATCGCATCGGCCAGAAACAGGACAATGATTTCACCGTCAGGAACCTCACCCAGATGATGCAGGCCGCGGAACAATCGACAAAGGTCATGACGCTCCTCCTCGGAGCGATCGCATCGGTTTCTCTCCTCGTCGGGGGAATCGGGATCATGAATATCATGCTCGTCTCGGTCACCGAGAGGACACGGGAGATCGGAATCAGGATGGCGGTCGGCGCCAAGACTTGGGATATCAGGCTCCAGTTCATCATAGAGGCGCTCACCCTGTCGCTTATCGGGGGCGCGGCCGGAATTATTCTCGGCGTGTCAGGCTCGGAGCTCCTCTCGATGGCGGCGGGCTGGCCGACGATCGTATCGCTCCTCTCGATACTGCTCGCCTTCGGTTTCTCGGGCCTCGTCGGGATATCCTTCGGATTCTATCCCGCGTATAAGGCCTCGCTCCTCAATCCGATAGACGCGCTGAGGTTCGAATAGAGAAACGATGACGATCGTCGGCAAGAGGAAGGCATGAAATGAGAGGCAAGCTCTTTTTCCTGAGCATACTCTGTTTTCTCTCTTTTGCCTGCGCTGCCTCGGCGGAGATCTTGACCCTGCCGCAGGGGTTGCGGCTCGTCGCTGAAAACAACAGGCTCATAAAGATAGCGGGACGGCAGGAGGCGATATCCGAGGCAGACACGCTCATCGCAAGGTCGCCTCTGCTCCCTCAGGCGTATGCCTCGGCCAACCAGACGTTCCTCTCCCATCAGCCGAAGGCTATCTTCGGGGATGTGATTGTGCCGACTTCGGATAAGGACTACTACTCATACAGCATCACCGTCCAGCAGACGCTCTATGACTTCAGGGAGAACGCGTCCCGCTATGAGGCGAGCATGGCTATTCTCGAAACGAAACGGTTCGACACGAAAAGGGTGAGGAATCTCGTTTCCCTCGATTTCAGCCTCACCTACTTCGACCTCCTCGAGGCCGAAAAGAGGATTCTCGTTGCCGATAAGGAGGTGCAGCAGCTGGAGGCCCATCTCCGCGACGCGGAGAATCTTTACGGAGAGGGTGTCATAACGAGGAACGACCTCCTCCAGGCTGAAGTGCGTCTTTCCGACGCAAGGCAGAGACTGCTGAGCGCGAAGAATCTCCGGGCGATCACGAGCTCTCGTCTCAATGCCTTTCTCGTGAGGCCCCTCGCCACGGATTCCGAGGTGGCTGACATCCAAGAAGTCGGACTGGAATGGACAGGCCTCGACCTCGAGAGGTCATGGCAAACGGCGCTCAGCCGGAGGCCTGAGATCTCCATCGCGAATGAGACCCTCCGGTCCCTCAATCTGGAGGAGGAGGCGCGGAAGGCGGAATATTTCCCGAAGTTCTTTGCGCAGGGAGGCTACTCCTACACCGAGAACCGTTACGTCGTGAACCAAGGGAATCTACAGCTCCTGCTCGGGATGACGATGAGCCTTTTCAGCGGGGGCAGTACAAAGGCGGGGATCCTGAAGGTGAGGAACCAGAAGCTTCAGCTCATCGAGGAGAAGGCGAAACTCGAAGACGACATACGGCTCGAGGTAGAAAATTATCTCCTCGATCTGAGGGACGCGCGGGAGAGGATTTCGGTGGCGAGGGATGCCGTCGGACAGGCGGAGGAGAATCTCAGGATAAACCGCGTTCGGTACGCCGAAGGGGCCGGGACAGCCACCGATGTGCTGGATGCCGTCACGCTCCTCACCACGGCCGAGACGAACCATTACCGTTCGCTCTATGACCTGCGGAGGGCCGAGGCGAAGGTCATATACGCTCTCGGGGGAGATTTATCGGAGGTGTATAAATAATGGAAGAGACGAAACAGCCTGCAAATAATCACAGAAGGAATATTATCGCACTGTCCCTCTTTGTCGTCATCGCGCTCATCGGAGCGGTCGTTGTCTTCTTCTACCTACGATATAAGAACGTTCATGTCTCGACGGACGATGCCTTCGTCGACGGTTACATCCATACCATCGCCTCGAAGGTGCCGGGGACGGTGACGATGATCGCCGTGAGGGATAATCAACTTGTGAAGAAAGGCGATATCCTTCTCGCATTAGACCCCGCGGATTACGAAGTGCGGGTGAACGAGGCCGCGGGCGCTTTCGGCGCGGAAAAGGGCAAATTGCTTGAGGTCGAGTCGAGGAGAGAGACAGCCGAAAGACAGCTCATGGAATTCAGTGCCCGGGCTTCAGCGGTGCGGGCCAACCTCGAACTCCAGAAAGCCAACCTCGAACAGGCCGAATTGGATAGAAAGAGGGCGGAGGGCCTCTTTAAGAAGGAGGTTATGTCGAAAGAGAGGTATGAGAAGACGGTGACCGCCCATAAGGTGGCCGTTGCACAGGTGAAAGCGGCAGAGGAGGAATTGAAAAGCGCCCTGTCCGGCATCGAGACGCAAAAGGCGGTGATACGGCAGACAGAAGCCGGACGGACCGCGCAGCTGGGTGAGGTGAAGCGGCGCGAGGCCCAGTTGAATGACGCGGAGTTGAAATTCGGTTATTCGAAGATTTACGCCCCTTGGGATGGGTACATCACAAAAAGGTCTGTCGAGCTCGGCAACGAAATTCAGGCAGGCCAGCCGTTGATGGCGGTTGTCCCCCTCGACGATATCTACATAACGGCAAATTACAAAGAGACGCAGCTATCCGGGGTGAGACCGGGTCAGAAGGTCGAGATAGAGGCCGATACCTACCCGGGAAAGAGATTTAAAGGCAAGGTGGACAGCATTATGGCAGGCACGGGGGCGGCATTTTCGCTCTTTCCTCCTGAGAATGCGACCGGGAACTACGTGAAAGTGGTCCAGAGAATACCGGTGAAGATAGTAATTGAGAAGAATGCCGACCCGGAGCATCTCCTGAGAATAGGAATGTCCGTTGTGCCAACGATCCTCATCGACAGATAGTGATGAACAAGTGGATCGTCGCCCTTACCGTCATGCTCCCGACGCTGATCGAGATCATCGATACGTCGGTGGTGAACGTCTCCCTCGATCACATACGCGGCAGCCTCTCCGCGGGAATAGACGAATCGACGTGGACGATCACATCCTATCTCGTCTCGAACGCCATCATCATCCCGATGACGGGCTGGCTCAGCAGGCTTTTCGGGAGGAAACGGTACCTCGTCTTCTCCATATCGCTCTTCACCCTCAGTTCGCTCCTCTGCGGTTCCTCCTGGAACCTCCAGAGCCTCGTGGTTTTCCGGATCCTTCAGGGCATAGGCGGCGGCGCCCTCCAGCCGATATCACAGTCGATCCTGCTCGAGAGCTTTCCCCCGCGGCAGCACGGCATGGCGATGGCCCTCTTCGGAGTCGGCATCATGTTCGGGCCGATTATTGGACCCCTCCTCGGAGGGTGGATCACCGATAACTGGTCCTGGCACTGGATCTTTTTCATCAATATACCGATCGGCATCGTCTCGATTTTAATGACCCTCTTCTTCATCGTCGACCCGCCGTACATGAAACGCATGAAGATGAAGATCGACTATTGGGGGCTTGCTCTCCTCGCGGTAGGACTGGGCTGTCTCCAGATCGTTCTCGATAAGGGACAGAGAGAGGACTGGTTCGAATCGAGCTTCATCACCTGGCTTACGGTAATTGCGGCGTCGACCCTGATACTCTTTCTCATCGTGGAGCGGTTCGCCGAACATCCCATAATGAATCTGAAGACCTTCAGGAATGTCTCCTTCAGCACGGGGAATGTCGTCATGTTCTTTGCGTTCTTCAACCTCTTCGGCAGCATCGTGCTCCTTCCGATCTACCTCCAGACGCTCATGGGATATACGGCGACGCTCGCCGGCATGGTGCTCGGGCCGGGCGGAGTGGCGACCCTCGTCGCGATGCCGATAGCGGGGCGGCTCGTGACGAAGGTGAACCCGAAAGGATTACTCGCCTTCGGCATCATCGTCTCCGCCTATTCGACCTATCTCATGTCGCAGTTCAACCTGCTCGCCGGCTTCGATACGGTCATCTGGCCGAGGATCGTGCTCGGTGTCGGCATGGGTTTTCTCTTTATTCCCCTCACGACGCTGACCATGTCGAGCGTGAAGAAGGAAGACATGGCGAATGCTGCCGCGATATACAACCTCCTGAGAAATTTGGGGGGAAGTTTCGGCGTCGCCTTCGTCACGACGATGATCGCGCGGAGGGCGCAGCTTCATCAGTCGCGTCTTGTCGAACACCTCACTCCGTTTCACACGGGCTATCAACTCGCCGTGGAAAAGACGGCGGCGGTTCTCCAGGGCAGGGGCCTCGGAACGGTGAGCGCGGATCAGGGCGGTCCGGGTGCGATCTACGCACAGCTTCTCAGGCAGGCGTCGATGATGTCATTTAATGACGTCTTCCACCTCCTGAGCATCCTCATGATCGTGATCCTTCCGCTCGTGTTGCTCATGAGGAAGGGAAGACAAGAGGCGCAGCCTGGAATGCATTGAGAAGAAGAGAGATTGGTGAGCAGGATGCCGGGAAGGGGTTGACATTATCGTCCGTCGGTGGTATAAAAAACTATCCTGTTTTGCAGGTTTTATTTTTATTCCCTCTGCCGTAACAGCCCCCTGAGGGCGTTCGAACTTGTAAGGGTTCGGTTCTGGCATAACAGGGAAAAGGAGGAAGTAAGAAGTATGTCGTTCGAAGGTACAGTTAAGTGGTTCAATGAAACCAAGGGATTCGGTTTCATCCAGCAGGACAACGGACCTGATGTCTTTGTCCATTTCTCGGCTATCTCTAATGACGGGTTCAAGACCCTCGCAGAGGGGCAGAGGGTGCAATTCGATATCGTGGAGGGAGAAAAGGGACTGAAAGCGGCAAATGTAGTCAAGATTTAGTAACATTCGGAATGAAGGCGGGTGAGGCAGGAGACTGCACTCACCCGTTTTTTTTGCGGTGACCGATGCGTGTAGGAATAATCTCCGATACCCACGATGATATGTCTTCGGTAGGGAAGGCGGTGGCACTTCTCAACGCTGAAAAGGTCTCCCATGTCATCCATGCCGGCGACATCATATCCCCCTTCACCTTCGAGCTGTTCGGGGAACTGGGCTGTCCCCTTACCGCCATATTCGGCAACAACGACGGCGATAGGATCCTCCTGAAGGAGAAGGCCGGCGGCCGGATCCATAACCAGCCGCACTTCATGACATTCCATGAGCGGAGGGTCGTCGTTTTGCATGAGCCCGATCTCGTGCATGCCTTTGCCGACAGCGGACGATTCGATCTCGTGATCTACGGTCATACCCACAGGCCCGAGATCAGGAGGCAGGGAGACACCCTCATCGTGAATCCCGGCAAGGTCGCGAGGCTCCATAAGGGGGAATCGACGCTCGCCATAGTGGACGTCGAGAAGATGGAGGCCGAGATCATTCGCATCGAATAGGGGCCTTGTCCGGTGAAAGGGGGGCCCGGTTGTCATTGATCGGGGCTTTATGGTACGCTTCAAAACGAGGGCGGTTTTATGGTCAAGAACGACAGGTGGATACGGGAAATGGCGTCGAAGGGCATGATAACACCCTTCCACGAAAGTCAGGTGAGGGAAGGGGTCATATCCTACGGAGTGGGTTCCTACGGCTTCGACATGAGGATAGCCGACGAGTTCAAGATTTTTACGAATATCAATACGACGATCGTAGACCCGAAGGGCTTCGACCCGAAGAGTTTCGTGGATTTCAGGGGTGAGGTCTGTATCGTGCCGCCCAATTCTTTTGCCCTCGGCCGCTCGGTCGAATATTTCAGGATCCCGAGAGACGTCCTCGTCATCTGCCTCGGCAAGTCCACCTACGCGCGCTGCGGGATAGTCGTCAACGTCACACCCCTCGAGCCAGAATGGGAGGGCCACGTGACGATAGAGATTTCGAACACGACCCCTCTTCCCGCTAAGATTTACGCCAACGAGGGCATAGCACAGCTCCTCTTCCTCGGCGGTTCGGACGTCTGCGAGACCTCATACGCTGATAAATCTGGCAAGTATCAGGCGCAGAAGGGCATCACCCTCCCGAGGATGTAACGTGCCGGCCAGGGAGAAGATCATCCTCGCCCTCGATGTCTCAGAAGGAGGGCATGCACTCGAGCTCGTTGAGCGGTTTAAGGACCACGTTACTACCTTCAAGGTCGGGCTCGAACTCTTCGTATCGGCCGGTCCCGGGATTGTTGAAGAGATACAGGCAAGGGGGAAGAGGGTATTCCTCGATCTCAAGTTTCACGACATCCCCAATACGGTCTCGAAGGCTGCATTGGCAGCGACGAGACTCGGTGTCTCCATGTTCAACATCCACGCCTCCGGCGGCAGCGAGATGATGCGGAAGTGCGTTGAATCCGTGGTGAACCTCTGTCTGAAGGAAAATATCGAGAGGCCGAAGATCCTCGGAGTGACTGTTCTTACCGGCTTGAGTCAGGAGGCTTTGAGGGACGAGTTCAATATCCAGCACAGTCTGAAGACCCATGTGAAGCAGCTCTCGAAACTCGCCCATGATGCCGGCCTCGACGGGGTTGTGGCATCGGGACATGAGGTTGCGCCCTTGCGGAGCCATTTCGGGAAGAACTTCGTGATCGTGACACCCGGTATACGGTCTTCATGGAGTCCTCCCGACGACCAGAGGCGGACCGTGACCCCCCGGGAAGCTGTGAGGCAGGGGGCTGACTACGTCGTTCTCGGGAGAACGGTTTTCGACCAGCCGGACCCTTTGCGGGCGCTCGAGCTGATCACTGCTGAAATCCTCACCGCTTAGCTGACCGCAGAGATAGTGAACAATCATGAAAGATCATCCATACGTTTGTTCGATCACAAGAGAAGAATTCGTCGCTGATTCCGGCGAAGGATTCGTGCCTGCCCTCTCTGTGGAGATACCCTATCTTTCCCCTCACGAGGTGTATCCGTTGTTCTCGGGTCCCGCGTCTTTCCTCTTCGAAAGCGTAAGGGGTCCGGAAGAGATCGCGAGATATTCCTTCATAGGCTTCGAACCTGTCATGACCTTCAGGGCGAAGGACGGCATAGTCGAGATAGTATCGGGAGGGGAATCGTCTCTCTCCGAGGAGGATCCGCTGACGAAATTGAGTGCGATTCTCGGGGACTATTCGCAGAGGCCGACACCCGGGCTTCCGCCGTTTCAAGGAGGTGCTGCCGGCCTCCTCAGCTATGATTTTGTCCAGTACTTCGAGCGGCTCCCGCAGACTACGGCGGATGATCTCAGGATTCCCGATGCGGACTTCTTTATTCTCGATAGACTCATCGCCTTTGACCACAGGGATAAAAGGGCATGGATCATCGTCTGCCCGGGTCTGAGAGAGAGAGGCAGCGATCCCGCCTCGCGATATGAAGAGGCAGCAGATGCCCTAAGGGGGATCGGGAAGGTCCTCGATACGGGAAAGAGCGAAACTCTCCGCAGTGATAACCTTTCCGTCCGACCGAAAATCGAGATATTCCACGAGATGAGAAAAGAAGAGTACATGGAAATGGTCGGGAAGGCAAAGGAATATGTAGCGGCGGGTGATATCTTCCAGGCAAACCTGTCCCAGCGGGTCTCAGCCTACATCGGCGGACTGAAGCCGTGGAGGCTTTACCTGAAACTCAGGGAGATCAATCCTTCCCCTTTTGCCGGATTCATCGATTTCGGCAATTATTCGGTTGTGAGTTCATCCCCCGAAAGGCTTGTGCGTCTGAGGGACGGGATTATCGATACCCGTCCCATAGCAGGAACACGACCGAGGGGCAGGGATCTGAAAGAAGACAAGAAGATGCGTGAAGAACTTCTCCTGAACGAGAAGGAGAGGGCGGAACATATCATGCTCATAGACCTCGAGAGAAACGACATCGGCAGGGTTTCCGATTACGGGAGCGTGTCGGTGAATGAGCTCATGATAACCGAGGCCTATTCCCACGTCATCCATATCGTATCGAATGTCCGGGGTACGCTCGCACGGGACAAATCTGTCTTCGATGTTGTGAGGGCGACCTTTCCCGGAGGTACGATTACCGGTGTTCCAAAGGTAAGGTGCATGGAGATAATCGACGAGCTCGAGCCGGTGAGGAGGGGCCCCTACACAGGGTCGATGGGTTACATCGGTTTCTCCAGTGCCATGGATCTCAATATCATCATCAGAACCCTCGTGATAAAGGACGGATACGCCTATGTCCAGGCGGGCGCAGGAATCGTCGCCGACTCAGACCCGGAACGGGAATACCACGAGACTTTGAAAAAAGCGGAGGCGCTGATAAAGACACTCGAGAAAGTTTAAGGGGTCAGCACCTCCAGGAACGCGCATTTGAGATATTCCGTCTCGGGCACGGAGAGGAGGATGGGGTGATCCCTTGCCTGGGACCGTATCTCGATGAGCCTCGCTTGAATGCCTGCATCCCGTGCCGCGGAGTGGAGCATCTCCCTGAATGCCTCCCTCCCGATGTGGTAAGAGCATGAAGAAGTGGCGAGCATTCCCCCTTCTCTCAGCAGGCGCATCGCATTGGCGTTTATGTCGCGATAGGCCCGCAGGGCTTCTTTGACCCTGCTCCCGGATTTTACAAAGGCGGGAGGATCGAGGACGATGAAATCATATCGGTTCTTCAACGAGACCTCTTTCTTGAGAAAATCGAAGACGTCTGCCTTTCTGAAGACGCACCTGTCGGAAAGATTATTTCTCTTTGCGTTTTGGACTGCGCGGGTAATCGCGGAAGACGATTCATCAATTCCTGTGACATGGGCGCCCTTGTGTGATAGGGTAAGGCTCCACGCGCCGGAATAACAGAAGAGGTCAAGCCCCTCTCCCCCTTTCACCAGCTTGCTGAAGGCTATCCGGTTTTCTCTCTGGTCGAGGAAAAACCCTGTCTTCTGGCCGGAGAGCGGGTCTATCTCAAAGCTGAAGGAAGATTCCCGCACCACCGGGAGATTAGTGAGGCTGCCCTTTATTATCCGCTTCTCCTGCTGCAATCCTTCGAGCAGTCTCGATGTGCTGTCGTTCCTCAGCACGATTGCAGAAGGGGAAAGGATGTCGTCGAGGAGTTCGATAAGGGTATCAGACCATCTTTCGATACCCATGGTGAGGACCTGCACGACGAGACAGTCGTCATACTTATCGACGATGAGACCGGGCAGAAGGTCTCCCTCACTGAAGAGCACCCTGAAGGAATTCTCCTCCTTCACGAACCGTCTCCGGTATTCCAGAGCTGCCAGTATCCTCTTCCTGAAGAAATCGGCGTTTACCTCTTCCCTCTCGCGCGTGAGGATTCTCACTGCGATGAGTGAGTGAGGATTGATATAGCCGATGCCGAGAAAGGTATCCTTCTTGTCCCTCAGTTCGACGAGAGAACCGGATTCAAACCTCTTCGGACTCGCCGCGAGCTCGTTCGAGAATACCCAGAGATGGCCAGCTAATATCCGCGCTGTGCGGTGCAGGCGAACGACTTCCATGGCCTTAATAATGCCGTATCGGATTCCAAATTGCAAATGACGAAAAAGTCGATCTTTTGCATTTTTCCTCTATGAGATGATAAACTTAAAAGCTGTTTTATTCCTATCATGAAGGATTGAGATGGAACTCCATGCGCTGACCATAGCGGAACTCAGGGCGCTCCTTGACAGGAAAGAGGCATCGGTAAGAGATGTCGTCGATTCTGTCTATGCGAGGATCGATGCGGTCGAAGACCGCGTGAAGGCCTACGTGAGCCTGACAAGGGAAGGGGCGATCGAAGCGGCCGCCGGGTGCCAGAAAAAGATCGATGAGGGGAATTCGCTGCCGCTGCTCGGTATTCCGGTGGCGATTAAGGATAACATGTGCACGGAAGGCATCAGGACGACCTGCTCATCGAGAATCCTTTCCAACTTTATTCCGCCCTATGAGAGCACGGTGACGTCGAGACTGACCGAACAGGGATATGTCTTGACAGGCAAGACGAACCTCGATGAATTCGCCATGGGTTCGTCAACAGAGAATTCTGGATTTCATGCCACGAGGAATCCGTGGGACCTCGCGAGAATTCCTGGGGGAAGCAGCGGGGGTTCGGCGGCAGCCGTTGCGGCGGACGAATGTATCGCGGCGCTTGGCTCTGACACGGGAGGCTCGATACGGCAGCCGGCAGCGCTCTGCGGCGTTGTCGGCATGAAACCGACCTATGGCCGCGTCTCACGGTATGGACTCGTCGCCTTCGCATCATCGCTCGATCAGATAGGCCCGATAACGAAGAATGTGAAAGACGCTGCGATTCTCATGAACATCATTTCCGGCCGCGATCAGATGGATTCCACGTCAGCGCCGGTTCCTGTTCCCGATTTCAGCGGCGGTCTCGGCCGGGAAATCAAGGGTCTGAAGGTCGGCATCCCGAGAGAATATTTCATCGAGGGAATGGACAGTGCGGTCGAGGCGTCTGTGCGCGCCGCGATCAGACAGCTCGAATCCCTCGGCGCGATACCCGAGGAGATATCCCTGCCTCACACGGATTACGCGGTCGCGACGTATTACCTTCTTGCTACGTCAGAGGCTTCATCAAATCTTGCCCGGTATGACGGGGTTAAATACGGTTTTCGGGAATCGGGCAAGGACCTTATCGACATGTACATGAAGACGAGGGCAGGGGGCTTTGGCGCCGAGGTGAAGCGGAGGATCATGCTCGGCACATACGCACTATCCTCAGGGTATTATGATGCCTACTATAGGAAGGCACAGCAGGTCAGGACGTTAATCAAGAGGGATTTTGAGGAGGCGTTCAGGCGGGCGGACGTCATTGTGACCCCGACTTCGCCGACGGCGGCCTTTCACCTCGGGGAGAAGACCGAGGACCCCCTCCAGATGTATCTTTCGGATATCTTCACGATCTCCGTGAACCTTGCGGGTGTGCCGGCCATCTCTCTGCCCTGTGGTTTTACGCCGGGCAATCTTCCCATCGGGCTCCAGATCATCGGGAGACATTTTGACGAGGAAACGATATTGAGGACCGCCTATGCCTATGAACAGGCGACGGAGTGGCATGCGAGAAGGCCTACGCTATAGAGAGCGGATGCGAAGATGAACTATGAAGCGGTAATCGGACTCGAAGTACATGCACAGATGCTCACGGAATCGAAGATGTTCTGCGGGTGTTCCACGAGGTTCGGGGCTGAACCGAACACCCAGACGTGCGAGATCTGCATAGGAATGCCCGGAGTCCTTCCGGTCATGAACAGGAGGGCGCTCGAATTCGCAATCAGGACGGGGCTTGCGATGAATTGTCAGATCTCCCCATACAGCAGGTTTGCACGAAAGAACTACTTCTATCCGGACCTACCGAAGGGGTATCAGGTGAGCCAGTATGAACTCCCGATCTGTGAACGGGGCTATGTGGATATCGTTGTCGACGGTGAGAAGAGGAGGATCGGGGTGACCCGCGTGCATATGGAGGAGGATGCGGGAAAGAATATCCATGAGGGTGCCGGAAATTTCAGCTTCGTCGATCTGAACCGGGCCGGTGTGCCGCTCATGGAGATCGTTTCTGAGCCGGATATAAGAAGCCCCCGGGAGGCTTCGGAATATATGAGGAAGCTGCGGACGATCCTGCGCTATCTCGGTGTCTGCGACGGAAACATGGAGCAGGGCTCCCTCCGGTGTGACGCCAATGTCTCGATACGGCCGGCAGGCACCAGCGGGCTTGGGGTCAAGGTCGAAATGAAGAACATCAACTCCTTCAGGTTTGTTGAGAAGGCGCTCGAGTACGAGATAAAACGCCAGGTGCATGTCCTTGAGGAGGGCGGAAAGATAGTCCAGGAGACGAGGCTCTGGGATTCCTCTGCGGGGATAACGCAATCGATGCGTTCAAAGGAAGAGGCTCATGACTACCGGTACTTTCCTGAGCCTGACCTCGTGCCGATTGTGGCGGAAGAAGGTTGGATCAGGGAGATAAGGGAATCACTGCCGGAATTGCCCGACGCAAAGAGGGGGCGGTTTATTTCCGGATACGAATTGCCGGAGGCCGATGCGGACCTCCTGATCTCGGAGAAGTCCACGGCAGACTGGTTCGAAGAAGCGGTCAAGGCGAATGGGGACCCGAAGGCAGTAGCGAACTGGATGATGGGCGATCTCCTGAGGCTCCTCAATGAAGAGAACAAGGCGCTTGAAGAGATTCTTCTCAGACCGAGTCATCTTGCGGACATGATCAAACTGATCGAGAACGGAACGATCAGCGGAAAGATTGCAAAGACCGTTTTTGAGGAGATGTACAGAACCGGGAAGACTGCCGAGGCGATCGTGAGGGAGAAAGGCCTTACCCAGATAAGCGATACCGGCGCGATAGAAAAGGCTATTGATGAGATAATCGCAAAACACCCTCAGGAAGTGGAACGATTCCGGGGTGGAGACGAGAAGCTCATCGGTTTCTTTGTCGGTCAGGTGATGAAGGCGACGAAGGGCAAGGCAAACCCGCAGATGGTGAACGATTTCCTGAAAAAGAAACTTACCCAGTAGTACTCAAAAAACAGAAGCCCTCTGCATTGCCGTTGAAGACGATCGCGCTTCTCATTCAGGACCTTCCTGCCGACCAAACAATGTAGGCCCTTTGCACGACCGTGGCGTGGGTCAGGATGAAGAGTATCCAGAGCACGGGAAGCAGCCATCCCGTCAGGGTGCCGAATATGAGAAATATTATCCTCTCCGGTCTTTCCATAAGGCCGGCCTGGCTGTTGATTCCGAGGCCCTCCCCCCTCGCTCTCGCATAACTTACGAGGAACGCGCCTACCATGGTGCCGATGCTGAGGAATGCACCTGTATGGTTTCCCCTGCCCGCGAGATACCACGCCAGGGAGAGAAAGAGAAAGGCATCGGAATATCTGTCGAGGAGGGAATCGAGGAAGGCGCCGAAGCTTGTGGACCTCCCGTTTACGCGTGCCAGGACACCGTCGAAGATATCACAGAGGGCTCCGAGGAGAATGAAGAGACCGCCGACCCTGAGATTCACGGGAATTATAAATGCTGCGACTGTGGTCAAGGCAAACCCCGCAACGGTGAAGATGTTCGGATGGATCGAGGTCCGCTTTGCGAGAGGGCTGAGCGGCTCGTCAAGAAAATGACCGAGTTTGTAACTGATCATGCCATGCTCACTTTATGAAAGACTCTGCCGGGGCTTCAGGAGAAAATCGCCGGCTCGAAAAGAAGGCTCGGTTATTTCTTTCTTGCCGCTTCCTTGATCAACTCCTGTCCGATGACGTTTCTCTGTATCTGGTTCGTCCCCTCATAGATCTGGAGGATCTTGGCATCGCGCATCATCTTCTCGACAGGGTATTCCCTCATGTACCCCGAGCCTCCCATGATCTGCACCGCGTTTGTCGTGACGCGCATTCCGAGGTCGGTCGCAAAGACCTTTGCGATGGCCGATTCCTTTGATATATCCTTCGCCCCGCTGTCTATATACCGGGAAACCGAGTATATGAGCGCCCGCGCGGCTTCGATCTCGGTCGCCATGTCGGCGAGCATATGCTGGATCGCCTGGAAACTGATGATCGGATGGCCGAACTGGACACGCTGCCTCGCAAACTTCACCGCCTCATCGAATGCGCCCTGGGCCACTCCGAGACCCTGTGCTCCGACGCCGGTCCGCGAACTGTCGAGGGTCTTCATCGCCACGATGAAGCCCATCCCTTCCCTGCCGATGATATTCGTCTTCGGTATTCTGCAGTTGTCGAAGATCAGTTCCCGTGTCACCGAGGCCCT
>DASPUT010000234.1 GCA_035622735.1 Thermodesulfovibrionales bacterium
CCTGCGCCTTCCCTTCGCGTATCGCACTCATCCCCTCGATAACGGCCTGCGCGCCGGAATCGGCGTGAGGAGAAAATACGGTGTTGTCACCTTTTATGTTGAGGTTTATCGCGACCTGGCAGAAACTGATATTATTGAGCATCGAGAGCGGCCAGAGAGGATAGACCTCCTTGTATCCCTCTGAAAAGAATGCGTCATAGTCGAGTCCGCCTCCGGAATTGAGCGATTTGTGAACCGCAGGGAGGAGGTCCTCTATCCTGTAGTCGACCATCCCCATGCCGGCATAAAAGCCGGTCTCTTCAGCAGGAACGGACGCGGTGTCGAGCTTCGCCTCGCGATAGGCGTCGCGGGAAGATTTCATGAGCATGTACGCGTGGGTATCCATGATCCGCGAATCTTTCGGACTGATTCCGAGATCGCGGGGATTCAGCTCCTGAATCTGGGCGGCCACCCGGCAACCGAATCCAACCGTGTCGAATCCCTCTATCGGACGTATCCCGCTTCTCCCTGCGAGCATCGAGCCCCACACCTCATCGCGGGTGGTACCGAGAGAACAGGAGATGCCTGTACCGGTTATGACAACGCGGTCATCCATCGAATTTCCCCATGCAGAGGCAGGCATTCTGTCCGCCGAAGCCAAAGGAGTTAGAGATGGCCCTCCGGTGTTCCTTCATCCTCGCCGCATTCGGCACATAATCGAGGTCGCACTTCGGATCGGGGAACTCATAGTTCATAGTCGGCAGGATAATCGAACGATCCATCCCGACGAGTGTCAGGATGCATTCTATGGCGCCGGCAGCAGCGATGGCATGTCCGAGCATCGATTTATTCGAGCTTACGGGGATATCCTTTGCCTTATCGCCGAAGACCTCCTTGATCGCGAGGGTTTCCGTCGCGTCATTCTGGACCGTCGAGGTGCCATGGGCATTGATATAGTCAATATCTTCTGGAGAAATGGAGGCGTCCTCGAGCGCCCCTTTCATCGCGAGAATGGCTCCGAGACCCTTGGGATGTATGTCGGTAATCCGGTGGGCATCCGCCGAGGCACCGTATCCGAGGAGCTCCCCGAGTATCGGAACACCCCTTGAGCGGGCGTGTTCCAGTTCCTCGAGGATGACCGTCCCTGCGCCTTCGGACATCACGAAACCGTTTCTCTTGCGATCAAAGGGCCGCGATGCCTTTTGGGGCGAGGTGTACCTCTCTACGAGCGCCTTTATGAGAACGAAGCCGATAAAGCCGAGGAAGTTGAGCGTCGATTCGCAGCCTCCGGCTATCATGACATCGGATTTGCCTTCCTGAATGCTGCGGAACGCTTCTCCGATCGCCTGGGACCCGGCTGAACACGCCGACACGATCGAGAGGGTAGGCCCCTTGCAGCGGAAGAGGATCGAGAGGATCGAGGCCGCCACATCGGGTTTTCTTTTCAGGAAATTCAGATACGAATAGCCCCCTGCATCCAATAGGTGCTTCATGTCCCATGAACCGGCGCCGTCATAGAATCGGTGGAGAAAGACGACATCTTCGAGAGGCGGATTTTCACCGTGGTATCCTAGGGAGACCCCGATTCTCTCGCGGTTCACGACATCGTTGAGACGCGCCTGAATCGAGGCTTCCAGGGTCGCCTGCGTCATCAGCCTCAGGCCGCGGGATGAAAATTTATGGAACCGACGGGCCCTGTCGTCCCGGTCTTCCTCAAGCCAGGCGTCTTTGACCTCCCCGCCGATGCGGCAGGGCAATCCCTTCGTGTCAAAGGCCGTTAAGAAATCGATACCCGAGACCCCGCGACTCGCGTTCGCAAACGTCTCTTTCGTATCTTTCCCGAGAGAGGTGACCATCCCATACCCGGTGACGACCACCCTCCGCTTAGAAAATTCTCTCGTCATAACCTTCGCTCAGGAAAAGAGGATTCTGGATATGCCTCAGAATATCTTCTTCTCTTCCTGGACCTTCGTCAGCCAGGCCTTAATGAGATCGTCGCCGTTCGTAAACGTCGCGTATTCCCCGCAGGAGCCGCACCGGATGCGGAGATTGTTCTCCGATTTCCAGGCAGAATTCCCGCAGGACGAACACTTTTCCGGAAGGCTGTCGAGAATATCCATGACCCCCCGCGAAATCGATCTGACGGTGACGATGGCCGGCACTTCATCCATGTCCATGCCGGTCCGGACTTCCGCAACGTTGTCCTCCATCCGGATCTTCATGAGGGCAACCGCCTTATCGGTCAACTGACTGTTTCCATCTATGGCAGAGCCCTCGCCGAACATCTCTTCGATGTGTTCGAGGATGAAATGGCGCGCCATCTTGATTCCGAATGCCTGCTCGAGACGGTAGTTGATATCGAGAAAATCGAGGGACTCGGCGCCGAGATCCCTGATGAGAGAGCTTTCCGGCTTGATCGTCTCCTTGTCGATGCTCAGGGTTTCGACGATCGCCTTTTTCACCTCTTCAAGAACGACTTCTTCAGATATAATCTTCTGCATATGATTTCCTCCAATGCTGATATGGTACGTCTAAATTCGTTGTTTTCCTATCGTTTCGGTATCGGCCGGTACAGCCTGTTGCTGAGGCCCCTGTCGACGACAATCGTCTGACCTCTGATCCCCCTGCTCGCCGGGTCACAGAGGAAGAGCGCCGCGTCGGCGATCTCGTCCGGCTCCACAAAGAGCTCTTCGGGCATCTGGTCGATCTCTTCCCAATATTGCCTGAGCACCTTAAAGGAATCCGTCCTGACGATGCCCCCGCAGACACCGTTGACGGATATCTTCATTCCGCTCAGGCTCTCCGCGAGGTCCCTGAGCACCGATTCCATCGCGGCCTTCATGGAGCCGAGGGGATAGGCGGGATTGTAAAAACGACTTCCGAGACTCGAAATGAAGACGACCTTTCCTTCGGTCTTTTCGAGTAGGGGAAGGGCCTCCTGGACGCAGAATATGTTGCCGAGGTAATTTGTCTCGACGAGCTGCCTCAATTCGCGCTCAAGGAGGTTTTCGAGTGGCTTGAACGGAGCCTTTGCAGCGTTCAGGATCAGGAAATCGAGGCGGCCGCAGCGTTCACGAATCTCTTTGAAAAGAGATCTCACCGACTCCTTCGCGGATATATCTGCCTGTATGAGGAAGGAACGGCGTCCCATCTCCTCGATCTCCTTGCAAAGGAGTTCACCCTGAGCCTGGGATTTCCCTCCCGCCTTGCGATAGTTGACGATAACATCAGCGCCCGAGCGCGCAAATTTCCGCGCGATCGCGCTCCCGATGCCTCGGGAACTGCCCGTTATCAAAGCAACTCTGTCTCTGAAGGAATTCCATTCCATCTGATTGATAACCAATAATATATCACAGATTGGATGAAAAATTAAAAGGTTTCGGCTTGCTTTCCCTCGATCAGGAAAGGGCGGAGAGGGGAACGACTTTCTTGAACCGTATCAGCGATTCCGGGAAGACATCGAGAATTTCACGGGCCTTTATGCTTCCTGTGAATTGATAATGTCTCTCGATGAGTGCCCGCAATGCCCCGGTCTCATCCTCGTCGGTGAGACTGAGAGCCCTCACATAGGAAGTGTCCAATTTTCCCGTGAGGGTATCGTCTTCATCGAATAGGTAGAGTATCCCGCCGGTCATTCCAGCTCCGACGCTGTGGCCCACTTCACCGATCACCGCGACAGTCCCCCTTGTCATGTACTCGCAGAGGTGGTGGCCCGTTCCTTCCGCGACAGCGGTGGCTCCGCTATTCCTGACAGCGAAGCGCTCCCCAACCCTCCCGGCCACGAAGAACTCGCCGCCGACCGCGCCGTACAAGACGGTATTCCCCGCAACGACCTGAGAGGAATCCTCTGCGAGGGCGGCCTGAGACCTTATGACAATCCTGCCGCCGTACATGCCCTTTCCAACGTAGTCGTTGGCGTCGCCGATCAACGTGAGAGAAAGGCCCCTATGGTTAAAGGCCCCGAAGCTCTGACCTGCCGTTCCCCTGAAGGTCAATCGTATCGTATCCGGAGGGAGCCCTTCGTCCCGATATCTCACGGCTATATGGAAATTGAGCCTTATCGGGATACTCCGGTCGATATTTCTGATCTCATATTCTTTCTCGACGGGTGCTCCCTTCTCTATGAAGGGCAGGAGTTCCTCGGAGAGTCTGTTGTTCATCGACGGAGCGGGATTATCGTTTCTCGCGACGAGGCATCTTCCGGGTCGGACCCGGGAATGTCCGCCGAAGAACTGATCGAGGTTCAGCCTCGTCGTGATTCCGTGGTATTCCGTCCTTGCCGTGAGCAGATCGGACCTTCCTATCATCTCGTCGAACCTCCTGAAACCCATTTCGGCCATGATCTCCCTCACCTCGCGAACTACCGCGGTGAAGTATGCCGTCACTCCCTCGATCTTCCCCCTGAACTTCGACCTGAGTTTCTCATCTTGCGTAGCGATACCGGTCGGACAGGTATTGAGATGGCACTTCCGC
>DASPUT010000235.1 GCA_035622735.1 Thermodesulfovibrionales bacterium
TCCCTCTGGCTCATGAGATATCTTTTCTGCTCCATTCAGACCTCCTCAAGGTTCTCCTCAGAGGTCTATAGTGACTTAATACCTCCTACTATGACATTTTCATTTTGCAGATACCTATGACATTATCATCTTGCAACGACACATTCCCGATTTTCGTCTTGACACGCAACGAGGATGTGATATGCTTTTTTAAAGGTTAAGCCTTTTGTGCGGCATGCGGGGCCTTACGTGACTGACGGCTCCGAAATTGCGAGTGATCGTTATCCCGGGGAGAGAAAGGAGGAGCAAGAATGGCGACGAAGGGCAAGGTGACGATTCAGGGAAATCCGCTCACGCTCATCGGTCCCGAACTCAAGGTGGGGGACAAGGCTCCCGACTTTACGGTCCTCGATGCAGATCTCAAAGAAGTGGGCCTGAAGGATTTTACCGATAAGGTGAAGGTCATTAGCGTGACGCCCTCTCTCGATACCCCGGTCTGCGATATGCAGGCGAGGAGATTCAACGAGGAGGCGACGAAACTGCCGAAGACGGTTGGGGTATTCAATGTGAGCATGGACTTGCCCTTTGCGATTTCGAGGTTCTGTACGACCGCCGGGATTGACAGGGTTAAGGCCTATTCCGACCACAGGGACGCGTCTTTCGGAGCCGCCTATGGGGTCTTGATCAAGGAGCTGAGACTCCTCGCGCGTTCGGTCTTCGTTATAGGCAGAGATGACGTGATTCGGTACATAGAGATCGTGCCGGAGGTGACCGATCATCCTGATTATGATAAGGCCATCGAGGCGGTGAAGAGGGTTTCTTCTTAATCGATCTGAATTCCTAATCGGCCGGAACGGATCGAGAGCATACACAAACTCAAAACCAGAAGGAGGAGAGACATGCCGTACACAGCAAAGGACTATGGGAAATTAATCGGAATGGAAGGATTCAGCGAGACACTCCTGAAGAATCACTTTACCCTTTATCAGGGATATGTGACGAACACGAATAAAGTGATCGATACCCTTGACCAGATGCTGAAGGAAGGAAAGACCGCTACGCCGGAGTTCGCGGAGTTGAAGAGGAGGCTTGGCTGGGAGTTCAACGGGATGAGGCTCCACGAATACTATTTTGAAAATCTCGGCGGGAAGGGCGGCATCGGCAAGGACGGCAAGCTCGTAAAGAAGATGGCTGAAAACTTCGGGGGCTATGAGGGCTGGGAGAAGGACTTCAGGGCTGTGGGAGCCATGCGGGGTATCGGGTGGGCTGTCTGTTATCAAGACAGTGCCGACGGAAGACTGCTGAATTTCTGGATTAACGAGCATGATGTTGCGCACCCTGCCGGTTGCAAGCCTCTCCTGATCATGGATGTCTTTGAGCATGCCTTTATGCTCGACTACGGTCTCAAGAGGGCCGATTACATCGAGGCATTCTTTAAGAATATCAACTGGGCCGCAGCTGAAGCAAGAACGAAATAAGGCGGAACGCGAGGTGGTATATGGCGAAGAAGGCGACAGAGAACACCGAGGAGTTATTGAAAATTCTCAGGGAGTGGGAGGCGATAGAGGATAAGACGATCGCGAGCGCGGACGGATTGATTCGCAAGGCGAACAATCTTCTCGTGAAGACGACGATGGAGATGATAAAGCACGATTCGGGAAAACATAAGGTGATGCTCCAGACGATCATCGATAACATGACAAAGGAAGCCGTTCATCTCAGTCCTGATGAACTCGCTCCGCTCTCCGCATTGCTTAATAAGCATATGGAGGTCGAGGCTCAATCGATCGCCCTCGCGAACGACGCGCTCAAGAAGAGCGAACTCTCGCTCACGCGGTATATTCTTTCCGCACTTCTTGACGACGAGACGAAGCATCATAACCAGCTTCATGCGCTGAACGAGGAATTGAAGAAGGGTACGATCTTCGTGACGTAGACTGATTCTGAAGGAGGCTTTCTGTGAGGCCGGACACGATCTGATGCCGTGTCCGGCCTTTTTCTGAATTGCCGATTTGCGCAGACTGTCCTTGACAACCACAACTCGTGAATCCTTTTCATGTACCTCTTGACAACCTGTACCGATATGATAGGATAAAGCTATAAAGATCAGTATCACTATAGAATCATTCTATAGTGAGTACGAAAGGAGGTGAGAAGGGATGAAGAAGGGTCTCGACAAGAAGGCTCTCGACAAAGAGGCTGCCTTTTGGGGTAGCAGGAAGAAGGTCTTGGATAGTCCCCGTAAGGCATGCCACAAGTGAAAGAGTTGAAAGAGCTGAAGTTGCCGGTCGGCAACGAAATCGGTAAGACAGGTATGGCAGGGAGCGTACCGCACAACGGCGACCCTGCCATATTTGTGTCGCCTGTCTTTCGTCTGTATTTGGGTCGCTGGGAGGAGTCATGTCAATAACAGAGTCTCACGATTTTTTTATCCAGTGGCATCTTACGGAACGGTGTAACCTTCGGTGTAAACACTGCTACCAGTCGGACGAGAGGCCCGAAGAAATCACCCTGAAGGAAGCGAGGGATGTCGTGAGCGAGGTCGCTGATATGCTCGAGGCATGGTCTGAGGCATATGAAATCGGCTTCTCTGCCAGCTTCAATATTACGGGCGGTGAACCCCTCCTCAGGAAAGACCTCTTTCCTATCCTTGAGGAGGTAGGAAAGCGAGGATTCGAGATCTATCTCCTTTCTAACGGCATTCTCGTTGACAGGGGAAAGGCGCGAGGCCTCTCGGAGCTTGGGGTGAAGGGAGTTCAGGTGAGTATCGAGGGGCCTGAGGAGATCCACGAGAGCATAAGGGGCAAGGGCAGTTTCTCTTCGTCCCTGAAGGGGGTCCGGCATCTCCTCGAGGCGGGGTTGACGGTAACGCTGAACACAACGCTCTCCGAGATGAATGCAGATTACTTTATGGATATGGTCGAATTGTCGACTTCACTCGGTGTCCAGAAGCTCGGTTTTTCGAGACTCGTTCCTTCGGGCAGGGGGTACGGTCTGCTGGACAAGATGATCGAAAAGGAAAAGGTGAGGCGGCTTTATGAAGAGATCTCTTCCCTGAAGCCGGAAGGACTTACAATCGTCACGGGCGACCCTGTCGCGTCTCAGATGGATTCACCCGTTGAGGAAGGCGATACCGATTCGATCCCGTTCGGAGGCTGTTCAGCCGGCGTCTCGGGACTGACTCTCCTTCCCGACGGGACGATTACGCCGTGCAGGCGACTGCCTATTCCACTCGGTAATGTCCGAAAGGATTCTTTACGCGAGGTCTGGGCAGGATCGGAGGTTCTGGAGGCGCTGAGAGACAAGAAGAAGTACAAGGGGAAATGCGGACGCTGTAAACGGTGGTCGGGCTGCAGGGGATGCAGGGCGATAGCCTATGCATTCGCTCGATCAAGGGGAGACGATGATTTCCTCGCAGAGGACCCGCAGTGTTTCATCGGGGAGTAGCGGTTGGCCGGTCTCCTTGCTCTGGCAGCGATTATTTTCTGGCCTGTCGTGCCCCTTTTCTGGATCCCCATTCACTGCCGCACTAATTTCTTTAGGAAACTCGGTCTTCTTAGCTACATCCTGCCCTTGATCACCTGGCTCCCCCTCGCTTGCCTTATTTACTCACAGAGGGTTTTCCTTCTCCACGACAAATTGATTTTTCCCGCGCCGCTAAAGTTTGCGGGCGTGTTCATCCTTCTTGCGGGAACAGCCCTTCACGTCTGGACGGCGAGACTTCTCGGAATAGGGATTATCGGCGTACCGGAAATTACAAACGAAGTCAAGGCAA
>DASPUT010000236.1 GCA_035622735.1 Thermodesulfovibrionales bacterium
ACTCGCAAGGATGCTGAAAAGCAAAAGGAGCGAAGCTCCCAAGAGCATATATTCGATCGGAATCATGACCCTCTCTTCACTTCAATTATAGCAAGCCTTGATGCCTGTACCGAAAAATCTGCTTCCCTTCTGTCCACGGTAGCACAGATCATCAGTCGCCTCATTCGATATCACCGGCAATCCTCCTTATCACTCGAACTCTCCACGCTCTAAGAGGACCCGGACCTCAAGGGCAGAAGGAAGGTTGACAGGCATTTGCAAGGGAGCGACTCTTCGTTACACAGCGTATGGCACCGGCAGGTGTTATTGCATCACGCGAATGCTTTCCCGTCCCTGAAGACCTTTTCCACAGTGAGGCCCCTCAAGACCAAATAATTCGCCTTCATTCCCTTGCGGAGCGGTCCGTTAACCGCCGCCGACATAACGTCTTCGATGCTCAATCCAGCCCTTCTGAAGAGAGTCAGTTCTTCATGATAGGAAATTCCATAGGTAATGAATGAAGGGCCTGCGTCACTGCCGGGCAAAACCGTGATCCCCTTATCATGCGCCTTTCTTATCGCTGCCAAATGCCCCTCCGTCATCGCCTCGATTCTTCTCTTCGCCTCCGGAGCGTCATGCGCTTTTGTGAGACTGAAGAGGGCGTTCACCGTCGGAATGAAGTCCGTCCCCCTTTCAGCCATGAGAGAAAGAGTTTCATCGGAAACAGAAAAACCATGAACGATAGCCGAAGCTCCGGCAAGTACCGCATCCTTTATGGCCCTGTCCCCGTTGGCATGACAGAAGACCGGCAATCCTCTGGATGCCGCATAGGCGATTATCTCTTCGAGTTCACTCCGTTCAAACCCGCCGGCTGATATCTTTCCTGATTCCGGCCTGAAGAGACCGGAATTGATCACCTTCAGATACTCAACCCCTTGGGCGCGAAGCTCGTCTATTAGCAGCCGGGCAGACGGTAAACCGTTCACTTCTCTGCCGATTCGTCTTCCGTACCCTCCCGCGCTGAATAGACCGAACCCGGATGTTCGGATGTCAAGCATTCCCCCGATCTTCTTCTTCATCTCAATCCCCGCGAGATCGCCGTCCCCTCCCTCGTAAACACGCGCAATCCCATGGTCGAGCAAGGTGCCGCCGATCTTCGTGGATAGAGGGAGTTTGTCTTTCGAAAAATGGAGATGGTAGTCACAAAAGGGAGGGGAGAGGGTAAATCCCGAAAAGTCCATCACGTCATGACCCCCTTCTCCCTCGCCGATATCCGATATCTCTTCAATAATCCCACCGCTTACCACGAGAGACATACCCCTCATGAATCCCTTCTCAGGCGAAAAAATATTGTCGGCACGAACAAGCATCAGGATATATCGGTTCCCGCCTCTGCAGCAGAGAAATCTTCTTCGCCCGACAGCTCGTATATATCAGCCGCTCTCTCGTCAACGGACTCTCCGCGGCCGAGAAGTTCCCTGAAAATGAACGGTCTTGTGGAAAGAGGGAGTTTCGGGTCTCTGTAGAGGTCTTTCAGGTCAACGGTCTTCATCCCTTCAATAAATTTCGCCACGCGGTTCATCGGAGTGTAGAAATTCCTGATCAGCCCATACCTTACGTAATAGCGCAACGACCATTTCTCATGTTCCGCTATGACCCTGAGGAGATGCCGTTTCCTGGCCGGCCTGTTGATTATCCTGCAGAGATGTCCTTCAGTGAGTGTGGGACTATCGAGGCACGCACGGACAACCCGTTCATCACCTCTTTCAAGAAGCGTTGTCACGATCGTACTGCCTGCCCTCCTCGAAAGGGCCGTCTGCACTCCTGAAGGCAAGGACGGGATCTTCTCGAGGATGATCTGCTCCACCTTCTGTCTCAAAATAGTCGGGATATGCCGGTCCCGCGTAAGGTCCGCGAGGTCGAAGATCCTCATGAATTTGAGGAGGGAGAGCGTCACCCTCTGAGGCGTTTTCGGATTCTTGCAGAGGGCGAGCTTGAGTGTATAGCACTCCCTGAACCTGAAATCGCCCGCCAGGTAACCGAGGGTATCCGAAGGCGTATTATTCTTCTTCGCGATAAAGACCGCCATCGTTTCGGTCAAGTTCCGGTTGAGCGCCGCATGTGAGATGACCTCGGGATGAGGGTCCCGGATTATCTGCCAGAGGCCTTCGGCGTCTGCCGTCTCCGCCGCCTTCACCCTGCTCTCAAGGGTCTTCACAGAATCACTGCTTTCCCCACGCAGAGAGAAACTCCCGATAGCTGACACCGAATGTCTGTCTGAATGCATCGTCTGCCTGCGTTCCCTTCGAAAGTGAGACGAGGAGATCCTTCAGGCGGTAAACGCCGTACCGGTCAACGAGATAGGAGACCGCGGAACAGCTCTCCCAATACGCAAGTCCGACCTTATCGCCCGGCAGCCATGCAAATGATTGTTCGAGCGAGTGGAGTGGAATGACCTGTCCGGTCTTCTCCGGGTAATGCGCTGAGAAGTACTCGGCGATCCCCTCGTTGATCCAGAGAGGGCAGCGGGGAGTCAGGGAGTGGACAAGCGTATGGGCGTATTCATGGAAGAGAACCTTCTTCAGGAGCACCTCGCTGCGTTCACTTCCCCTGACGGGGATCCTGATTTTTCCGTCGAAGACCCCTGTCGACCACTCAGGCGCCTGAGTGATATCATGAAAATCCCTGTTTGTGTAAAGGATGACCGTTACCGGTTCGGAGGGGAAAAAACCGAATTCCTTTCCTACGGTACTGTACGCATCTTCGAGAATCCCGATGACCTTCCTGCTCAACTCCCCGTGCGCATATCCGTCGAAGATGATCTTAAAATGTGATGTGCTTTCATTGATAACCTGCCCCCGTCTTCGCTCTTTTCTCAACGCATCGGCGAGCGACCGGAGTTCCGGATCTTTCGAGAGAGAGAGACCAAAATCGGCATGGTAGAGACTCTTTTCGATGTCGTCCTTCTTATCGTATACAAAGGCGAGAAATTTTCTCGCGACGAAATCATTTCCGTCCAGTTCGACGGCCTTTTCGAGAGCCGACCTCGCCCGCTCGTAATCACCGAGTTTATACCAGGAGACCCCGGCGCCGGTCAGCGCTCTCTTGTCGCGTCCGGAAAGCTCATCAAAGAGTTTTGCGGCACCTTCATAATCCCCTGTCTTCAACTTCTCTGCAGCGCTCACTGCGAGCAGTCTGTCCGATTCCGTCTGTCTTCTAACATCGGCTTCGGCGCCTGCCGAGATTCGAACTTCGACAGGGGCGATCGTATCAGTCATTCGGCCAACCGGCTTGCCGTGGGAAGGGGCTGCCCCAGATTCGATGAAAGCGGTTGTTTTGTTCGGTCTCGTCAGCGTTTCATCCTTCCCTGATTCTTCGACTGACCTCTTGTAATAAAGGTAGGAAGTCACTATGACGAGAAAGGACAAAGCGCTATAGATTATCGCCCTAAGAATATAGCCTCCAACCATCTCGGAACCAGGACCATGAGAGAGGTTGCGTGAGCCGTTCATCCTCTCTCCTCACGAGTCCGCCAGGGCTAGGGTCTCGCTTCATGACGTTCCGATGGCATCCCTGGTCATCCTCTCCGCGGTCTCGAAGACAGCCCTCTTCCCTTCCTCCGTCCTGGCCTCGATATAGAACCTCACCTTCGGCTCCGTGCCGGAGGGGCGTATCATGAGCCATGAACCGTCGTCGAAGACGAGTTTCGTACCGTCGACGGTTATCACCTTCTTTACGGTCCTCGCGACCCCGCCTATCGTTACCACGGTCCCCTCCTTGTACCGCTCCTGGATCACCGAAAGCCTCTGCACGAGCGGCTCGCCCACGAGAGACCGGTCCACTGCGATACCCGAACGGTCGGGATAGAAATATCCGAACTCACCCATCAGGGAATCGAGATATGAGCCGAGGTTTTGCCCTGTAACCGCCATCAATTCTATGGCGAGAAGGAGACCGAAGAGGGCATCTTTTTCGAGGGTATGGTTATATCCTGATATGCCGTCAGACTCTTCGAAGGCAACAATCGCCCTTTCTTCGGCTGTCCTCAACAGGTAGGGCCTGAAGTACTTGAAGCCGACCTTCGTCTCCCTCACCGGAACCTTCAGCGATTCGGCTATCGCTTTCACGAAATTGCTCGTACCGACCGACTTCGCGACTATCCCGCGAACCCCCTTATGTTTCAAGAGGAAATGGAATGCCATGGCGCCGAAATAGTTCATCGGTATCTGGACGCTTCCGTCGGAAAAGCGTATGCGGTCACCGTCGGGGTCCATGATGACCCCCAGTTTGCATGGGGCATCGCTTTCCCTGAGAACCCTGTCGACTCCTTCCATATTCTTTTCGGAAGGTTCAGGGGCAACGCCGCCGAAGAGATAATCGTCTTCCGTCCGCAGATAACGCATCCTGCCGTTCCGGGAGATTATCCTCTCCATCCTCCCCCTCGTCGCTCCATGAACACTGTCCACGCAGATGATGCAATCCCCCCTCTCAACAAAATCCCGGATCTTCTCGAGATCGAGCGTCTTCCGTTCAGACAGGTACCGGATATATAACTCGGTGAGGTCGATCGTATCGATCCGGCCCGGCGCTCTTGACTGAAGAAGCACGTCCTCTCCCATCATCCTGTTTGCGATCTCCTCTATCTTCGTCGTAATCTCGGAACCAGCAGGGCCTCCGTCAGCAGGGTTGAACTTGAAGCCCGCATAATTCGCGGGGTTATGGGAAGGAGTGAGATTGATGGAGCAGGCCGCCTTCACCATCTCGATGCCAGCAGAGAATTCCGGTGTGGCAGCCTCTCCTGCATACCACGTCTTTATCCCTTCGCCCTCGAGGAGCCCGATGACTTCCATGGCAAACTGCGGGCCGAGGAAGCGATTGTCATGACCCACGATGACACCCCGCTCTTTTATCTCATCAAGGCCAGCTACCCCCATCGCCCGCATGACAGAAGGGTCATTCCCTCTGAACATCTCGATGATGGCCGAAGTCACAACCCGAACGTTGTTGAAGGTATAGTCAGTGCCGATCTCGCCTCGCCAGCCCGATGTACCGAATGCTATCTTTGCCGGTGCCGTATTCTCCCGCGCAAACCGTTCGATGACCGGGAGAAGTCCCCCGTTCTTCGAGACATCGGAGAGTATCGCTTTCCAGCAGGCAGCGGCATTTTCAAATCCCTGAACCATTTCCCCTCCAGAGTTCATGCGACTTTTAACAATAGTTTATCAGCATCACAAACCCGAGTCTACTCTTTCCAGCCTTCGGGCAGGCCTCTTCCGGAAGTCTTGGATTTGCCCACCACTAGCGGACTCCCATCTCATCTGCTTCCTCCTCCGGCTATTGCACATGCAGCTGCTTCCAGCTCGGAAGCACTCATTCTGCATCCGTTAGTACGAAACATCGACGAGAAGCAGTTCAGCCTCACCTTTCGTGGACATACGGATGTCCGTTGCTCCCATGACCTGAGCAGCTCCCAGGACAGGGATGATGTCATTGCTTATCTCTACTGAATCTCCTTCGAGTACGTATACATACGCTCCGCGACCTTCTCTCAATGCATGGTCCGCAATATGCCCTCTCTCGAGGAAACAGGAATAGACAAGCGCGTCGGAATGCATGGGGAGCGCTTCTGCGTGTTCATTCGAGTTCCTTCTGCTTGACTGAGGGGGCCAGGTCTCTTCGAGAGGGAATGAACCACATCTGAATGAATCGCATCGAAATGTCGGGCCTGTTGTTGATCTCCGAATGCCACATACCCTTGCCCACGGTGGTATGCTGCACCCATCCCTTCTTTAAGACACCGCCTTCGCCGCGCTCGTCTGCGTGGCGGAATTCCCCTTCCGCGCAGTAGGTGACGACCTCGATGTCGCGATGGGGGTGAAGGGGCCAGACAGCGCCGGGGGAAAGCGTATCGTCATTGAGGACCCTCAGCGTCCCAAACTGCATATGCTCGGGGTCGTAGTTATCGCCGAAGGAGAAATGCCAGCGGCCCTGAAAGGTCCCATTCACTATTTCTCCGCGAATCTGATAAATACTCTCCGGCTTGCGAATAAGCATCTGAGGCCTCGCTATCGTTGCCCTATGAGTTGTCATGGGATACCTCCTTGCTGAGTCGGTTCTATCAACTATCCCTCATACTTTTAGTCTAACTCTTCCGGAGAAACTATTCAGCCAAGTGCTGCTCCTCTATTTCTTGCAGATGGCGAGTCTCTTCACAATGTCTTCATAAAAATAGTCTAAAAATAAAAGCGGATCTTCTGAGGCTTCACAAAAAGGAGACTATGGCGATGCGAAAAAAACGACCTTTGGTTTATGGAGCGACGTTACTACTGATCGGGTTGATAGTAGGGCTCGGCATCTCCTCAACCTTTAACGTGCATTCAAATGCATTTACCGAAGAGCCGAATATATCAAAAGAGGCGATAGATATCCTTTCAAAGACGAGCCGTGCAATGGCGGAAGTCACAGCTAAGGTGAAGCCGGCGGTGGTGAATATATCTTCCACGAAGACGATAAAGATGTCAGGAACTCAGTCGCCTTTCTTCAATGATCCTTTTTTCAGAAGATTCTTCGGTGATGAATTCGGACGCTTCGGCGGACCGAGTGAGCGGAAACAGTCGGGTCTCGGCTCGGGCGTCATCGTGGACAAGAATGGCTATATCCTCACCAATAACCATGTGATTAAGGATGCCGACGAGATTACGGTGAAATTGTCGGATAAGAGAGAATTCAAGGGAAAGATTGTCGGGACAGACCCGAAAACAGACCTCGCCGTTATCAAGATAGAATCGAATCATCTGCCCGTCATCAAAGTGGGCGACTCGGAGAAACTGAAAGTCGGGGAAACGGTAATCGCGATCGGCAATCCTTTCGGGTTGAACCAAACCGTCACATCCGGCATCGTGAGCGCGACAGGCAGGGCAGACGTCGGTATCGCCGATTATGAGGATTTTATCCAGACCGATGCAGCGATCAATCCTGGCAATTCTGGGGGGGCGCTCGTGAATGTGAAGGGCGAACTGGTGGGGATCAATACCGCAATTTTCAGTACATCCGGCGGATATCAGGGAATCGGGTTCGCGATACCGAGCAGCATGGCGAAGGTTGTGATGGAAAATCTCATTAAGAAAGGGAAGGTCGTCCGGGGCTGGCTCGGCGTTTCGATTCAGCCTGTTACCCCCGAGCTTGCCAAACAGTTTGCCATGAAAGACGATAAGGGCGCCCTCGTCGGTGATGTTACCGAAGATGGCCCAGCTGAAAAAGCCGGTATCCGCAGGGGAGATGTCGTCGTCGAATATGACGGGCATGATGTGAATGATCCTTCGAATCTGAGGAACATGGTTGCCGCCACACCTCCGGGCAAGAAGGTTACCCTATCTATCGTCCGTGACGGAAAAAAACAGAAAGTGGCTGCCACCATCGCCGAACTGCCGGCGGAAATGCAGAAGCCTCATGGGGAGTTCGATAATCTTCTTAAAGGGGTGGCGGTACAGGGTCTCACTCCTGAAGTGATGAAAGGCCTCGATATACCGGCAAGAATATCCGGCGTCGTTGTCGCAGACATCGAGGCGGGGAGTCCTGCAGGAGGCATTCTCCTCCAAAACGATGTCATCATCGAGATTAACCGCAGGAAGATAAACAATACGAAGGATTATGAGGCAGCTGTTTCGCACATCAAGTCCGGACAGGATATCCTGCTGCTCATCTTCAGAAACGGTTCGACTACGTATCTATCACTTTCAGCGCGGTAGTAAAAACGCTGGCGTATGCATGGGAGGCTGCCAAGCCTTCCGGCTCTTATCTTTTGCAGTACCATCCTGCATTGCAGAAGGCATCGGCTGTTGCTACTGTCGCCGCGGGACCGACCTCTACCAAATGAACGGCACAAGGCGATGCCGGACCTTCTTCCGGTATTCCCTATATCCTGACAGATTCTCCGCGAGAAACCGCTCCTCGTCATAGAGCCGCCATATCAGGAATGGTATCATCGCCGCGAACGCGAGGAGTCCCCAAAACGAGCCGAGGGCAAGGGGAGTGCCGATCAGGTACAGCATCGCGCTCGCGTACATTGGGTGGCGTACAATGGCATACGGCCCGGTAGAAATGACCCTCTGATCCTCAGCGACTTCGATGGTTGCCGAAGTGAACGTGTTCTCTCTGTAGACGAGAAAAATGAAAGAAAAGCCTACAGCGACCAGAACGTCCCCGACAATAACGAATGAGAGCGGCACTTCAGACCACCGGAAGCGGTGGTCGAGCGCAGGGACCATAAGGAGGGCGATGAAACCGATTGATGTCCAGAACATGATGAGCTTCTGAACGGGTCGCTTTTCCGAAGTCGGCCCTCCGCGCATGCGACGTTTGAGAAGCGCCGGGTCCTTCTTCATGAGATAGAGCGTGGTGGCTAGGGATGCCCCCATGAAGATAGAGAGATACACCCATGCCTGCCAGTAGCGAATTGTCCATGCGGGAATGAAGAGGAAAAGACCCATCGCGACTGCGAGGATGACGAGGCTGAGCAGTGCTCGCGCGCTGAGATTACACATAGTCTCGGAATTATGTTTGATCTGGTGCCTATGCCTTAAATATCCACCAATCAAGAATTGATTGAATTTTAAAGACGTCGGCGAACGTCCCGATCGCGAGGAGAACAACGTAAACGATCAGGATTGCCAGAGTAATGTCAGCGCCGTACTTTTCCCAGAAACTCCCCTTTCCATCCCGCCCGGGTGAACTGCTCTTTTGCTCGTTTGCCACTCTTTCTCCCGTTGAATCCGCGCCCTTACTGTTATCGATATACTTTACAGTATATCAGCTTCTCGCTGATTTCAAAGCTGATTGCAGAATTCTCAATCTTCACCAATCAGTAGCGTCGGCCTCCCTCATGATGCTCTTCTCCGTGTCCTTCATGCCCGTCGTGTCCTCCGTGTCCCTCATGCCTTCCTTCATGCCTGCCTTCCCGCCATCGTTCGTCCCTTTCCCAGTATTTCTCCTTCTCCCATCTCCTCCAGTTCTTCTTGAACTGTCCATAGGGTATCCGTTTGTAATCGGGAGGGAAATGATGATAGTCAGGCGGCAGATCTATCAAAACGTGCGGTACCTTTGCCGGGGAAACGAAGATCCACTGACCGTTATACGATCTGGACCTGTACCATCTGCCCTCATAGGGCCGGTACCAGTAACCGTGATAAAAAAGAATTTCTACGTCTACGTCGGGAACGGCATAGACGTAACTCCCCGGTATCACCACCAGGGGCGGAGGCGCCGGGAACGTATAAACCGGGATATTGACCCCTACGGTTACGTCGACGCGTGCCTCACTTTGGGCTGAAGACCCTATCGAGAACAGCAGCAAAGCCACGATGATCAGGACACAGGACTTCTCTCTCTTCACGATACCTCCTCCTTTCGAGAAACGAACTCTTTTCTTTCTCTCACTATGGATAACCAGTTTGAAGAACATATGAAGATTATCATTCCGCCCTAAAACAGAATGCCTTCCGGAGGGTTTCTCCAACACTCCCCGGTATGATAAATGACCATGAGACATCAGGGCTGAGGGAAGAAGTTATTATCATGCCCCTGTCATCATAGGCAACGAAGTATAAGACCCTGAACATGCCGTTCGAACAATCCAATTCCGTCAACTCCTCTGTCCATGCATAGGATCCGAAGTTTCGCGCCTGGATCTCTTTCATGATACCCCATGCGCCCTCCTCTCCCTCCCGATATTCCGTGATTCCTTTATCGGGAATACTCCTCACCCATACCGAAACCGTATTCCCGGATGGGTAGGACAGGCTCTCGGTATCTATCTGCCAACTTGTATCTGTTTGACTCTTGCCTATCTCTTTCCATCTTCCCTTCTCAGACTGGGCTTGAGCGTCATAAAAAGGGAGTACGAGGAAGGAAATCACAAAAAAAGCTGCGAAAATCCTGGCGGTCGATGACTTCATCTCTATTGCATGCTCTCGGGTGGTTATTCTACAGCTGAAAAATATCGAGAGAGCTACTCTTCGCCGAAACCATGCCTCTCGCCATCTGTCTGTTGCCGCTTTCTAATAAGCGGTGCTCCTTCGCCTTCGCTTCGGACCAAGCGCGGAACCATCAATCTTCTTCTTTTTTCTTCTGTCCCCTTTTCTTCTTTCTACCGGACAGGTAAGCTTCCATCGGTCTCCATCCAAAGGAGATGCTTCTCCGCGCCATTCCGACGATGCCGCGAAGCGCCGCCTCGCCGATGGCGAAGACGAAGAGAAATGGCAGAGCAATTACATACCCAAGGCCGATAAACGGTGCCGCAGCTGCCCGGCCAAGAGTCTTCAGTATGTTCGCAAGGCCCGCTTTTTCCATAAATTTTACATTCTCTTCCGTCGTCTCCTTTATGGTCTTAAACGGCATGGGCTTCAACAACTCCGCATAGAGGATGTAGCCCACCAAGAACAGAAGAGCCAAAATATACTCTATCCCCTTGACATGGGTCAAATAATCAAATAGGGTATTCATCTTCCCCTCCTTTCCTAGGGACTCTTCCTCTTGTCCGATTTGCCCTTACCTCTCACTCTCTCTGTTCTCCGCTTTCTTCCGGAGAGATATGCCTCGTTCGGCGTCCATTCAAACCCTGCCAAAGCCATGAGGAAATCATATAAATTCCTTAAGATCTTTACACCAACGATCTTGACTACCTCAGCGATAACAATGCACGGGAAAGCTACCACATAAAAGAGCCCGACTATAGGGCTCACGATAATGAGACCGAATATCGACACGTTTGTATATGTTGTTTTGTCGTTCCCTGGAAGCACCCCTTCCTCAGGAATAACGACCTTGGCACCATTTGCCAGGTTCCAGTAGGTGCCTTTCCCCACTCTTTGTCCTCCCCTATACTTCGTCATCCGGCTCACCCCCAAAAAAGAAATGCCGAATTCGTTTTTCCTTCGGCAGCCCGGCGATCCTCTCCCTTAAAGACCGGAAGCCTTTCGCTCCCTCTTTTCAAAGGTTATGGCATTGTCCTGACACCTTTATACTTTAAGCATATCATTGAGTTCACTCTCGGACTATTTAGAAATTTTTATTGAATCATAAAATTCATGAATAGTTCTTTGCGCGATGGGTCAACATTGAGGCTTTACGTTACAAGATGAGATCGAGTCCGAGCTTTCCGTTACGGCAGAAGTGCGGTGGCCCGTCGGATAGAGGCAAGTGACTCTGACGTTTGCTGCATGATCAATCCGAGCTACTGGACCGCATTCCCCCTTTCACCTGAACCCCTCATGATCTTTTCGACCTCTGCCTTGTCGAGACTCTCATCTTTCATAAGCGCTTCCGCGAGACGGTCGAGGACTTCCCTCTTTCGGGTCAGTATCTCCTCTGCCTTTGACTCTGCATCGCTGACGAATCTCTGTATCTCCTGATCCATAATCCAGGCCATCTCTTCGCTGTACCGCTTCGGCAGCGAGAGCTCTCTCCCGAGAAAGGGATGCTCCTCTCCCCGCCCGAGGTTCAGCGGGCCCACCTTATCGCTCATGCCCCATTGGGCGACCATCTTCTCGGCAAGTGAAGTAGCCTCTTTCAGGTCATTTTGGGCTCCGCTGCTTATGTCCTTGAAGATTAATCTTTCCGCGCCTCTTCCGGCGAGTGCGACGCTCAGCCTGTTCATGAGATAGGTCTTCGGATAATAATGTCTGTCCTCTTCGGGAAGAAGCTGCGTGACACCCATAGCCATGCCGCGGGGGATAATGCTCACCTTGTAGATGGGGTCGGTTCCCGGAAGTTCCCAGGCGACGAGCGCATGCCCCGCCTCGTGGTATGCCGTTATCTTCTTTTCGATATCACTTATCGTCTCTTCCCGCACCGCGCCCATGAGAATGATGTCCCTCGCCTCTTCGAAATCCCGCATGGCGATCTTTTCCTTGTTCTTCCTGAGCGCAACAAGGGCGGCCTCGTTCGTCAGGTTCTCGAGGTCGGCACCGGTCATGCCCGGAGTCCCCTTTGCTATCGCCTCGAGGTTCACATCATCTCCGAGGATCTTCCCCCTCACATGAACCTCGAGAATGCCCTTGCGCTCTTTCCATCCCGGCCTGTCGATCACGATATGTCTGTCAAACCGCCCGGGCCTGAGGAGCGCCGGATCGAGTACATCGGGCCTGTTCGTCGCCGCCATCACGATCACTTCCTCATGGGGATCGAAGCCGTCCATCTCGCTGAGGAGCTGGTTCAGCGTCTGCTCCCGCTCATCATGTCCCCCTCCAAGACCTGTTCCCCGCGTGCGGCCGACAGAGTCGATCTCATCGATGAAGATGATGCTCGGGTGGGCTTCCTTCGCTTTCTTAAACATGTCCCTCACCCGCGACGCCCCGACCCCGACGAACATCTCGATAAATTCGGAGGCGCTGATGCTGTAGAAGGGGACCCCTGCCTCGCCGGCCGTGGCACGGGCAAGAAGGGTCTTGCCCGTGCCCGGGGGCCCGATGAGGAGGACGCCCTTCGGTACCTTTGCGCCGAGCCGTGTATACCGGGAAGGGTCTTTGAGAAACTCTATCGTCTCCCTGAGCTCCCGCTTCACGTTGTCCATCCCCGCCACGTCCCTGAAGGTAACACTCGGCTTTTTCACATCATAGAGTTTTGCCTTGCTCGAACCGAACGTGAAGAGCCCTCCCGGTCCCCCCTGGATCTGTTGCGTGCGTCTCATAATGAGAATCCAGACGCCGATGATCAGAACCCACGGAAGAATCCCTATGAGGATTTGCCAGAGGATCGACTCCTGCTCCGGGGATTCCACGGTTATCCCCACATTCTTTTCCCTCATTTTTGTGAGAAGGTCCTCTCCCTGGAACGAGGGGAGAAAGGTCTGGAAATTCTTCACCGGTATCGACTTCTTTTCGCCCTGGACAGGGACTCTTATCTCTTTCAGAAACTCTCCGCTCACGCGCAGCTTCTTTATCGAAACTGCCTTGATATTGGCGGAATCGAGCTGTTCCATGAACTGGCTGTATGAGATCGGATACTGGGTCTG
>DASPUT010000237.1 GCA_035622735.1 Thermodesulfovibrionales bacterium
CCCGCGTCTTGCCGCTTCCCGCGCCTGCGATGACCAAAACGGGTCCCTCGACAGATAATACCGCCTGTAATTGCGCCGGGTTTAATCTCCCCTTCAGATCAATCATGAAGTCCCTGTAACGGATCCGGAAAAAATCTCGAAAGATTACGACGAACCGCTCTCATGTAGTATACATGAAACGTCCGCTCAGGGAGAAAGGTGTTTTGGAGAAATCACTATCTGATATAATGCAGAGAGAAGAGGGCGGAAAAGTGCGTTGGGGGTTGTCTGTCGCAGGGCATTGGTAGATGAGAGGAGCTGACGTGGTAATTCTCGTGACGAATGACGACGGGGTCCATTCACCGGGGCTCATCGCCCTCTACAAAGCGATGAAAGAGGTCGGAAATGCCTATATCGTGGCTCCCGACAGAGAAAGGAGCGCCGTCGGCCACTCCTTGACTCTTCACCGTCCTCTCAAGGTCGAGGAAGTGAGGGAGCATGTTTATTCCGTGAACGGTACCCCGACGGATGCCGTGGTTCTCGGCGTGAATAAGATACTCCCGCGGAAACCGGATATTGTGGTATCGGGCATCAACAGGGGAGGGAACCTCGGAGACGACATTACCTATTCCGGAACGGTGTCGGCGGCAATAGAAGGAACGATCCTCAATGTGCCTTCCCTTGCCGTCTCGGTGCACGGGGAGCGGAACTGTCATTTCGACACCGCCGCCATCTACGCCCTTAGGGTCGTACGGCACATCATCGAGAACCCCCTGCCTTATGACACGTTTCTCAATGTCAACGTCCCGAACATGGGCAAAGGTGACGTCAGGGGGATAAGGATCACACGGCAGGGAAAACGCATCTATGACAATTCGATCCAGGACGTCTTTTCTCCCAGGGGCGAACGGCATTACTGGATCGGGGGAGGAATCCCCTATTGGGAGCATGGCGATGACACGGACATAAGCGCAGTCGAGAAGGGATACGTTTCCGTGACACCTGTACATTTGGACCTCACGAATTACAGCGCTCTTCAACTCATGAAGAAACAGATTCCTTCTCTTTTCGGTGAAGACAGGGAAGAACAGGAAGGGGCTGAGGAATGAAGCGATACGATGTCGCGATCGTCGGCGCCGGTCCGGCAGGAATCTTTTCGGCGCTTGAACTGCTGAAGAACAGGAGCGACCTCAAGCTTCTCCTTGTCGAAAAGGGAAAGGATATTGATCAAAGGTCCTGTCCCTTAGAGGTGAGAGACATTTCGTGCAGCAAGTGTCCTGAATGCGATCTCCTGAGCGGATGGGGAGGAGCCGGCGCCTTCAGCGACGGCAAACTTACCCTCTCACCGGAGGTCGGGGGGTTCCTTGCGCGGTATATCGAGCCTCCCGCCCTGCAATCGCTCATCAGTTATGTCGACGACGTCTACAGTCAATTCGGCGCGCCCCAGGAGGTTTACGGCTCTGATGCGGATTCGGTGAAAGAGATCGAACGACTCGCATCGAAAAATGACCTCATTCTCGTCCCCTCGAAGGTGAGGCATATAGGCACGGACTGGTGCAGGGGTCTCCTCCAGAGGATGCGGGAGACGCTCCAGGGAACTGCCGATGTTATCTTCCGGTCCGAGGCGGAGGGAATACGGATAGAGGGAGGGCCGCTCTCGCGCCAGGTGAAAGGCATCAGCCTGAAAAACGGCGAAGAAATAGCTTCCGATTTCGTGATACTCGCGCCGGGAAGGGAAGGCTCGAGATGGCTTGAGAGGGAGGCGAGGACCCTCAGGTTAACCCTTCTCCAGAACCCGGTAGATATCGGCGTGAGAGTCGAAGTTCCCGCCTCGGTGCTCGAACCCCTCACGAGCGTAACCTATGAGCCGAAGCTCATCTTCTATTCAAAGAAATTCGACGACAAGGTGAGGACCTTCTGCGTAAATCCCTATGGAGAAGTCGTGAAGGAGTATCTCAAAGGGATATGCACGGTAAACGGTCACAGTTACGCAGAGCGGAGGACAAACAACACGAACTTTGCGCTGCTCGTGAGCACGGTCTTTACGGAGCCCTTTCACGAGCCGATCTCCTACGGCAGATATATCGCGAGGCTTGCCAACTTTCTCGGACACGGCGTGATCGTCCAGAGACTTGGGGATCTCCTCTCCGGGAGGAGGTCGACCTACGAGAGAATCGCAAAGGGCATCGTCCGGCCGACCCTGAGGGATGCGACGCCGGGGGATCTCAGTTTCGTGATACCCTACCGCTATCTTTCGGACGTCATCGAGATGCTTGAGGCCCTCGACAGGATAGCACCCGGTGTCTATTCGCGCCACACGCTCCTCTACGGCGTGGAGGTGAAGTTTTACTCCATGCAGCTGAAACTCACCGCGAACCTCGAGACAGAGATCAAGAATCTCTTCGCCATAGGGGACGGAGCGGGAGTAAGCAGGGGCCTTGTCCAGGCGTCCGCCTCGGGTATCGTGGCGGCGAGAGAGATACTCAGGAGGTCTTCGGGATAATATGCGATGAAGCATGAACGGAACGGAACAGATTTCGACCGGCTCAGGGACATGATGGTCGAGACCCAGCTCATCCCCAGGGGTATCAAGGACAGCCGGGTTCTCGAAGCGATGAGAAGGATCCCGCGGCATCTATTCATGGATGAGTCGCAGCGCGATAGCGCTTACGCTGACATGGCCCTTCCGATCGGTGAAGGCCAGACGATATCACAGCCTTACATGGTCGCGATCATGACCGAACTCCTTGAGCTCCTCGGCACGGAAAAGGTCCTCGAGATCGGAACGGGTTCCGGATACCAGACTGCGATCCTTGCCGAACTCTCAGGAGCTGTCTATACGATCGAAAGGATCCGTGCTCTGGCGGAACGTGCAGGGGAGAAACTGAAGGTCCTGAGATTTGAGAATATACACGTGAAGGTCGCTGACGGGACACTCGGCTGGCCCGATGCAGCTCCCTTTGACAGAATACTCCTGACGGCGGGAGCGCCGGATGTTCCAGAACCCCTCGTGGAACAGCTTTCCGAAGGGGGGATCCTCTTAGCACCGGTGGGCGACAGGTATTCGCAGCAGCTGGTCAGGATCGTAAAAAAGAGCGGGCAACTTTCGAAGGAGTATCATACTCCCTGCGTATTCGTGCCCCTTGTCGGCGAACACGGCTGGAAGGAATCGTACCGATAACCGGCGAGACCGGCAGTGCTCTTCTCCTGCCTGGCAATATGAGCAACCCTCTGCTGTCTTTTCCCGGCCTGAATCTCTAGCGCCCTACTTGCCGGGCTGAGGCTGGGGTGCCTGTGCGGGTGCCTGCTGCGGGGCCTGAACCGGTCCCTGGGGAATGTTCTGAAAAGGTCTCGGCTGCGACTTCTGCTCTACAGGGGCTGTCTTCTTGATGATAGATCCGCTTCTCGTCGAGACAACGGCGAGGAGGAGCGATGTCACCATGAAAACCACCGCCGCGATCGTCGTGAGTTTGGACAAGAAGGTCGCAGCACCTCTGCTTCCGAAGAGTGTCTGGCTCGAACCGCCGAAGGCCGCGCCCATCTCGGCGCCTTTACTGCTCTGTATCAGGACAATAAATATCAAAAAGAGACAGACAATTGTATGGATTATCAAAAGAAATAT
>DASPUT010000238.1 GCA_035622735.1 Thermodesulfovibrionales bacterium
CAAAATACACCTGAGATCAGACATGTCTAATCCTCCTTTGTCTTCGGAAGGGCGAAATAGACTGTGGCGCCCTCTCCCGGAGAGCCTTCGGCCCAGGTCCTCCCACCGTGGCGTGCTATGATGCGCCGGACATTGGCGAGACCGATGCCGGTGCCCTCGAATTCTTCACGGGGATGGAGACGCTGAAACACGCCGAAGAGTTGGTCGGCATATTTCATGTCAAACCCGACACCGTTATCCTTAACGAAAAAGACGACTTCCTCTTTTTCTTCTCTGCAGCCGATTTCGATTTCGGCCTGAGCACGTCTCTGGCTGAATTTTACCGCGTTCGAGACCAGATTGGCAAGGACGAGCTTCAGCATCGATGGGTCCCCGTATGTATCAGACAGTTCACCGATCTTCCATGCAATGTCCCGCCCCTTTACCTCGGCATGCACTTCCTGGATGACCTCCTTCACGAGTGCGGTCAGGCCTACTCTTTTCATTCGTACCTCAGCGCGGCCGATGCGCGAAAACGCGAGCAGGTCATCGATGAGGACTCCCATTTTCTTTGCCGCTTGTGAGATGACGGACACATAATGGAGGCTTGTCTCATCCAACTCAGCCCGTGATCTCCTCTCCAGCAAGTCCGCGAATCCCGTCATATGGCGGAGAGGAGCGCGAAGGTCGTGGGACACCGAATAGCTGAAGCCTTCGAGCTCCCTGTTTGCCGCTTCAAGCTCGACGTTCCTCGCCGCCATCTCTTCGCTCAACCTCAAAATTTCCCGCTCGGCCTTTTTGCGCTCGGTGATGTCTAAGGCATAAATACGCGCCACGTCGAACTGAGGCGCGAGATGGATCGTTTCGCCCATGACCCTGTCCTGCACCGTGACTTCACGGTAAAAGGTTGCTTCTTCCGCCCTCTCGAGCAGCCTCAGTATGTCGGCCATGTCGGCGGGCATGAAAACTGCGACTTCGCCTCTGTCCAAGCCGATGTCTTCCAGTGTTTTCCCCGCTGCCGGATTACAGAAGGTCACGTTGCCCGACGAATCCACTTCACATATCGGATTCGGATTCAGGCTCGGGAATGACGCAAGATGTCTTATCTCTTCCTCGGCCTTCCTGCGCTCGGTGATATCCCAGGCCAGGCCGTCAATCCATCGCGGCTGACCGGCCGTGTCCCTCGCCAATCGCCCGCGTGCGGCTATATGGCGGATGCGTCCGTCCGGCCAGACTGCCCGATACTCGACCTCGTACGGCGTGCCGCTTCGGATAGTCCGGTTAAGGGCAGCGGTGATGCCTTCTCGGTCATCGGGATGCACAGCTGCGTAAAACTCCTCGGTAGTCCCGCGGAAATAAGCCGGATCGATCCCCAGGCAGCGGCATGTCTGGTCGTCGAAATACCGCTTTTGTTCGCTTAAGTCCATCCTCCAGATCCCCATGTCAGCCGCGCGCAACGCCAGAGACAACTTCTCCTCGCTCACCCTGAGCGCCTCTTCACTGCGGGATTTCGCCAGGGCAACCGCGAGATACCCCGCGAGTCTTTCCCAATGGGCGATACCCTCCGGCGTGAACATTCCTTTTCGTCTGTCGTTCAATTGGATCAGACCCAAACGCTCCGCGCCGATGTATAACGGCGCCAGCGCCACCGATTCGTAACCCTCACCATTGCACCGGTTGCGCGTGCGCGTCTGGCGGTCTGCATCGGTGGTGCTGCCAAGGAGTTCCGTCGTGCTGTTTGTCCAGAAACTTCCGCCCTTGCTGAAGAACTGTTTTTCGGGGTCGAACCTTCCGCAGATGATATTTCCGCACATGCAGGCGAGAATCGGATTTCCCCATTCATCCTTTATGACGTTTCCGGATTCATCGCAGGAGCAGAGGGAGCCTTCCACCTGAATGAAATCTTTCGGGAAGCCCCGGGCCTCATAATAAGGATAATCGTCACCTTCTTTTAAGCGGATGCCGACAGCCTCGCAGCCGGATTGCTCCTGGAAGAAGGTCGCTGCCGATTTAATAAGATCATGAGTCCCTATGCTCTCATTTACGATATGCAGGAATTCCAGCGACACCTCGCGTTCGCGCTCGGCCCGGCGCACTTCCTCTTCCGCCCGCTTACGTTCAAGGATCTCCCAGGAAAAATCGCCCAAAAGCGTAGCGATCTCAATATCAGTCGCGGTATAGTCTGTCGGCTTGTTGCCGACTCCGATGACGGCCACAATCCGCTCGCCGCGCATAATAGGTATGACCATTTCACGAATTACCGGCGCGTGACCCGGGGGCATCCCCTTCCTGTGAGGCAATGACGCATAATCGTTATGGATGACGGGCTTTCGCTCTCGCACGCAATCCACCCATACGCCGGCTTGCGAGATATTGTAATGACTGCCCGCGCCCTCGGCGGTACACATGGAGGAGACGGTATTCGTGGACCATCGACGCAGCGAGAGCGTCTCCTGATCCGCCTCAAGAAAATGGTAGAAGCCGATCTTGCTGCCCGTTTGGCTTTCGATCTCATCGAGCGTCAGCTGCAGCGCTTCGTCAACGGATGTTTCACCGGTGTAAGCAGCCTCCAACATTCTGAACCGGGCCTTCATAACGCTCTCGGCCCGCCTGCGCTCCGTAATCTCTTTTTCAAGGTTGCTATAAGACAGGTGCAGTTTCTTTGTCATCGCGTCGAAGGCCGCAGAGAGCTCGGCAAATTCGTCATCACCTTTGAGGCCGATCCTGTGATTGAGGTCCCCTTCCCCAATCACGGCAGCGCCGTCGCGGAGCCTGGTGATACGGTCCGTTATCGCCCTGCCCGTCATCCATGAGTTCGCAAGTGTTAGCGAGCTGACAAGGAGGAACACAAAGGCGATGCCGCCTCCCGCAAGCCGTAAGGCCGAAACAAGGGCAGCACTGCTAGACTCCTGGAGCTTCCGTCCGAGCAGGGCCGCTTCGTAAACCCTCATGTTCAACTGACTGAGGAATCTGTCTTCGCTCTCCCTCGAAACAGAGGCGGACCTGCCCAACGATGCGCTCTCTCTCCGGTTTTCGACAATCGCCCTGAAGTTTTTTCCGATCGACTCATGACCCTTCATCAATGCGGCGATGGTCTCTCTGTCTTCGGGATCGGTAAACTTTTCCGACGCTACTGTGAGCAGTTCGGCTATCTCCCTGTGCTTGGCAGAGACCTGTTCCTTTGCCCTGTCGCTGCCGGTGCGCAGATAATCGGCCCTGAGCGTTCCCCTCTCAAACGAGGCCGTGATTATGCCGTCGGCGATCCTGTCGTTCTCCATCGCCCTCATCGCTCGGTGCATCGTCACAAGGAGCACGGCAATCACGGCAAAAGCCGACAGTGCCATAACGACTGCGTTAAGCCTCAGTCTCTGTTTAATCTGCATGGATCTTCTTCACCTCAGAATTCTCACGGCCTCGGGTTTGACCTCCTGGAGTCCCTTCAGATAGATGAAATCGAGATAATTAGGGATCTTCGTAGCACTTGTCAGCCCGTTCGCGATCGCCCATTGGGACTCATCCTCAAGCGCAAGGATTAATGCCTGATCAAGCGACACTCTGAAGGTCGTATCGGCCCACACGGCGCGAACGATCTCGATATCTATGCCGGTGAAATCAACCAAGATCTTTTGCGCTTGAGTTCCGTTCTGACTTACAAATTCCTCGGCCCTCACGAGAGCGCGGAGCATCTTCTTTACCCTTTCGGGGTTCTTGCGTATGAATTCCTGTGTAGCGACCAGATTGAAGGTCCAGGTGTAGATGTTTTCATCTTGAAATGTGATCCCGCGTCCGCCCAGTTTCTTTTGCGCCTGAAGCGTGTAGGGATTGAACGTCGAGGCAGCGTCGATATCGCCGTTTGCCAAAGCCTGAGGTATCTTCTCAGCCTTCAGATCAGCAAGTTCCACCTCTTTCGGTGCGACTCCTTTAGGAACCAAGATGGCGTCCAGAAAGTAATCGGAGGTTGTGCCTCTCGTAACTGCTACCTTCTTCCCCTTGAGATCCTTGAGGGTGAGAATCCCCCTGTCCCTTCTCGCGATTATTGCGTTGTCCCTGTGAGAAGACTCGATGGACGCGATAACCGATATTTTTTCACCCTTCATGATCGCGAACATCACCGGCGTTTCCGCGACAGTCGCAAAATCGGCCTGGCCCGACAGGACATCTTCGAGGGCGAGCTTCCCGTATGGATGGAGGTGCAGTATCGCCTCTAACCCTTCCCGTCTGTATAAACCCTGAACCTGCGCGACTTCGGCAAGCACCGCGTCGGTCGTTGCGGAAAGGGCTATCGTGACTTTCTCAGGAGGGCCGGAGGCCTTCTGGCCTGTCCGGGAGCATGAGAAGAGGCTTGCGCTCACCGACAGCGCCACGACCATAAATGTCATTCGGATCATAAGTGCTCTACCCCCAGCACTCATCTTCCGCATTCCTCTTGCTGTCGTTCTTCCCCTCACGTCGACCCTGGTTCCCTATCGCCTACGGCATGGCCCCTAAGAAACTTCTCTCTAATGAGGCGATCAGACCATCATCTCGGGAACAATCGGAAACATTATCGGATAACGGATATGTTTTTGTTACCTCAAAGAGAGAGGAACGTACTCTTTTCTGAGACCGGGTAAGGATGAGTAGTAGGACGGCCTCATCAGTCTTCCCTGTATGATCTCTTCAATCCGGTGGGCGGACCAGCCCGCGACCCTCGACATCGCGAAGATGGGGGTGAAGAGCTCTTTCGGTATTCCCATCGACCGGTAGACGAATCCCGAATAGAAATCGACGTTGGCCGCCGCTACCTTTCCCTTCTTCGCTTCGACGATTCTCGGCGCCAGCATCGCGATCTTCCTGTACAATGCAAACTCTTCGCTCATGCCGTTCTTCTCTGCGATCTCTTCCGCCTTGCGTTCCAGTATCTCTGCCCTCGGGTCCGACCTCGTGTATACCGCATGCCCGATGCCGTAGATCTTTCCCGTTTTGTCATTCGCCTTGCCGTCGAGAATCCTCTCGAGGTAGTGTGAGATTTCACAGTCATCGTCCCAGTCTTTCACGTTGGCCTTTATATTTTCGATCATGCCCTCAACCGCTTCATTGGCGCCCCCGTGGAGACGCCCTGAAAGTGAGGCGATCCCCGAGCATATCGCCATGTAACTGTTCGCGGCAGCGGAGGAGACGGTCCTGACGGTGAATGTCGAATTGTTGCCGCCGCCGTGTTCGGCATGGAGGACGAGCATCATGTCGAAGAGCGAAGCAGTGAGCCTGTCCGGTTTCTTTCCCTTCAACATGTAGAGGAAGTTCTCCGCGTGGCTGTAATCATCTCTCGGCTCCCGCAGCGCGCGCGCTCCTTTTGCGTGCGCGTTTGATGCCTGGTAGTTGTACGCGACGATCGTCGGAAACCTTGCGATGAGGTCGATGCACTGTCGTGCCAGATCCTTTATGTCGGTAGAGTCGGGGTTGTCATCGAAGAGATGCATCGCCGAAACGATCGTGTGAAGGGACCCCATCTGATCATCATGAGGCGGTCTGTTTACGATTATCTTTTTCGCTTCTTTCGGGAGGTGCCTTCTCTCGGCAAGCTCCTTCGTGAAGATGTCGAGGTGCTTCTGATTCGGGAGCTCTCCGGTGAGGAGGAGGTACGTCGTTTCCTCGTAGCCCCACCTCCCCTCCTCCTGCTGATGCCTGACGAGGTCTTTAATGTTGTAGCCGCAGTAATAGAGTTCACCGCCGAGGTCTATCTTCTTCTCGGACCCGTCTCCCTGAATCTCCTTCTTGTAGCCGATTACCTGTCCCTTGCTTGTTATGCCGACGAAGACCCCTGTGCCGTCTTCGTTCCGAAGGCCGAGCTTTATGTTCTTATCCCTGACGAGGTCCGGCGGTATCTTATCGTGTTTTAACGCCAAGTTCTCGATTATGGTGAGCACGTTCTGCATCTCTTTTACCTCGAAGAAGTTTATTCGTTTTGCTGTGATGCCGACTCCTATGACTATAAAAATAGAGACTACGAAAAGTCAATGAGTTTCCGATACCGCTCATGCCGCTTTGATGAGAGAGGGACTCGAAGCAGGACAAAGATCGGGCTTACTAAACTTTCATAGAGAGCACGGGCAATCCCAGTCGCTGCCTTTTGTTTTCGCCCTTGAGGAGCCCTGTCTTCCTCTCCGGGACATCCCCCCGCTCTCCCTCATGCAGGGCCTGAAGCTTTGTCGGGAGGCTCGCAGCATGATGGACCGCGTATTTTCCGAACTTTTCGGATAACAGGTCAAGCGTGCTGTAAATCCTCGACATCTTCTCTATCCTCGCCCTGTCATCAAACAGGGTATACTGGATGCTGTTGTCCGGCATGAGGCCGGCAAGGACAACACCGGTCTGGCGATAAAGACAGCCGTGCCGGTAGATGTGATGAAAGCCTTCCTGGAGAGGCTTAAAGAGGTCAGATGGGTAAGCGCTGGGGCGGTTCAGTTTCATCTCCGTGCCGCTATCCCTGAATTCCTGTGTCCTGAGAAAAATAAGAAGCCTTGTTGCTGACAGCTTGTGACGACGCGCCTTGATGCAGGCGTTCTCAAGGTTTTTCGAAAGCTGGGCAAAGATAAAGGTTTCATCTTGTGAAGGTGGGGTAAAGGTCTTTGCCTTGCTTATGGATTGATAGCTGCTTTTTGATTCTACGGTGACAGGGTAGACAGACCGTCCGTTCAGTTCATGCCAGATCTCCCTGTAGGGTTTCGAGAGGTGTCCCTGTACAAACCCCTCATCCCTCCTTGCGAACTGAAGGGCGGTAGTTATTCCGAACTTCCCGAGGAATGCTGCTGTGTTCGGCCCGATCCCCCATACCTTCCCGACCGGCAACTCTTCCAGGTAACGATGGATATCCCTTCCCGGTATGAGGGTAAGCCCCCGGGGCTTGTTCTGCTTCGACCCTATCTTCGCCAGGACCTTTGAAAGGCTCACTCCCACGGATACCGTAATCCCCAGTTCCCTCTCGATCGTCTCCTGCATGTTGCCGGCTATCATCCCGTAAGGACCGTGAAAGGACCTTCTCAGGCCTGTCAGATCGACAAAGGCCTCATCGATCGAGTATTCCTCCACATCCGGCGAGAAGCGTCTGAGGATCTCGAACATCCGGACAGAAAAGAGGCTGTAAGTCTCATAATCCGAAGGAAGAATAACGACACCGGGACAGGCCTTCTTGACCTCGTAAAGACTCATCCCCCTCTGCACTCCCAGCGCCTTCGCCTCGTAGCTTGCCGCAGCAACGATCCCGCGCTCTTTGCCCGTTATCACGGGTTTCCCCTTCAACTCCGGATGGATCGCCTGTTCACAGGATGCGAAGAAGGCGTCGGCATCGAGATGGAGGATCGCCCTCGGCCAGGAATGGATGGTTAAGGGTTGGGTATCCATGGTGCTCCTCAAAAAGGGTTCTTATCGGTATTTCCTCAAAACAGCCGTTACCACTCCGGCGATCTTGAGTTCCTTCTTGGGCTTGATAGGCTGATATTGAGGGTTTGCGGGCAGGAGTACTACGCTCTCTCCCCTTTTCCTCAGATATTTCATGGTCCATTCCCCGTCAACCTCGGCAATGACGATATCCCCGCTCTTCGGGGCCTCACCCTTGTCGACGAGGACCATATCGCCCGGGAGTATGCCTGCCCCCGACATCGAATCCCCTGATACCTTGAGTAAAAACGTGGCTTCGGGGTTCTGTATGAGGAGGTCATCAAGGGAAAAGGTGTCCGCTAGTTCTTCCTCGGCAGGGCTCGGGAAGCCGGCCTCCACCGTACCGAGCATCTTTACCGGGGAAGCTATCGATAGGGGTATGAGCCTGCCTTTCGAGTCCCTCTCAAGGACTTTGTCCTGTTCAAGCCTGTTAACGAGCTTGAAAACCGCATTTTTTGAGCGTAACCCCACTATCTCCCCGATTTCCGAAAAGCTCGGCATCCTTCCTCTCCGGGAATAGAAACGGGATATCCCCTTGACTCTCCTTCGGAGCGTATCTTCTTTCAAGCCTCTTTTCATGGTTTCATTATAAGGTGAACGATAGTTCACTGTCAAGAGGAGGGAAAGGGATATAATTGATTTTTTACCGGTTAAGGATTAAGCTAAACAATCTCTTCTTCACCGGGAGGAACCATGCCGGCCGATCAAAATTTGATCAAGATCTTCGAATATGCCTTAAACCAGGAGGAGACCGGAAAAACCTTCTTCCAGACTTCTCTCGAACGAATGGGATGGGGAGCAGCGGTGGACGCCTTTACCCAGTTGATCAAGGAGGAAGAGCAGCATATCCTTTTTATCAAAAAGATCCTCGAAGATCTGAAGCGGGAAGGCCCGGACCAATTACGGATTGAAAAAGGATATCATCCCGGAACGACCAGTTTTTTCGATGAGCGGGCAAAATCGGAATTCCTTCAGCATTGGATGTATGAATCGATGGTCCCAGACGTTACCGTTTTCAGCGTGGCCTGGCTGATCGAAAAGGATTTGAGTGAGTTTTATGAGAGGATGGCGGGCCAGACGAAGGGAAAGGCCAGGGAGGCACTCGCCATGCTCGCTGAATGGGAAAGAGGACACGAACGCTTCTTCAAAGAGTACCGCGATAAATTGACCGAAGTCTATTCCAAAATGCCCTGGGCGGGCTGACCCTTGCGCCGGATTTGATGCTCACGAATTTGGTGCATGACATCTGATTTTTTCTGCCCGTCCGGAGTAACCGCGTGATGATTTCATTCCGTCTCATTTACCATTCCGACTTTGACTTGCCCCGAAGCAAAGAGTTAGATTAAGAAAGAAGATGGAGAAGTCCCGATAAAGCTAAACCCTCCGAAAGGAGGGGACTGAAAGCGGCGGATGCCGAATGAGTGGGCATGGCCGAGCTGCCGAAGGACATGGAGATGACTTCGGTTGCTCGGTTTTTTTGTTTATAGCCGGAGAAAGGAGATAATCTATGGCGATGAGAGAGAAAATGGATGTCCGCCAGTACTGCGACGCTATCTATAGAGAGCTGAGCGAGATGAAGACAAAGGTCTTGAATATCGTCTGTAAGGTGGAGTCTACGACCGCCGCCGAAGAAACGAGGCGGGCCGAATATTTTGACCTATTCGATATTGTAGACCATATCGAGAAGAAGCTCGAATCCCTCGTGCAAGACTGTCCCGCTGATTGGAGGGAGACGAAAAGAGAGATCGAAATCGACAGAAGGCACCTCAGCGACGCGGTAAACTGGTGGTATGGTTGATATATTTGTGGACAAGAGACAGCGGTGGAGTCTTGAGGACTGTTTCCGGAGGGCGCAAATCGAATATAGATCGCCTATCGAAACGGCAGAGTTCTTTCTCATGCCAAAACGATCGCCTTCGGGAGTTAAATATGTTTTCAAATCCATGGGTTCTCTGCTGCGGGGGTAGCTGACCGGGATAACGGTTTGGGGCCGATAAAATTTTTGGGGACGGGCGACTTCGTTGTAACTTTTCGGTCGGTTTTAACGTCTGCTATAATAATAGTAGAGAGAGGTAAAAATAGGAGGGTTTTCGAAAGAGGAAAGAGACTCCAAGCAAAGGGAGGTAAACTATGAATAAGGCCATCTGTCTTGTTCTTGCTGTTTTGGTACTTGTCTTTGCAAGTAGTTTGCCCGCATTCGCGAACTCTGGTGGAGGTGGCTGGCACGGTGGTGGCGGCGGCGGCTGGCACGGTGGCGGCGGTTGGCACGGTGGCGGCTGGCACGGCGGCCACTGGAGCGGCGGCGTCTGGATCGGCCCAGGTTGGGGATGGGGCTGGGGATGGGGCGGATGGGGTCCCTGGTGGGGCGGATACTATCCATATTATCCATACTCATACTATCCGTACTATTCGGCGCCTGCTGCTATGCAGCAGCAGCCTCAAGAATATATCCAGCAGAACTCTCATAGAGAGCAGAGTTATTACTGGTATTTCTGCCCGAGTCCCGAGGGCTATTATCCTTACGTAAAAAACTG
>DASPUT010000239.1 GCA_035622735.1 Thermodesulfovibrionales bacterium
TCTGTCTCGTCCAAAGGACCGCCGTTGTCAATGGCGAAATCCGACTTCCGGACCTTTTCATGCGCCGGCATCTGCGTCTCCAGACGCAGCAGGGAATCCTCCCTTCCTACGCCGGCATCTTCGAGACGCTTCAAGGCAGCCTCAACAGAGGTGAAGACCGTTACCGTCTTCTGAAATTGTCCGGCATATCCCTTCTCGAAGAGAAGGGGGATCTCGACTATCACCACCTTCTCATCACCGTCTCTCTCCTTCATCTCTTCGAGAATATCCCGGATCTTCTCAAAGACGAGAGGATGGATGATCCCTTCGAGGCCCTCCCGGAGTTCCCTGTTTCGGAATACGACGGCGGCAATCCTCGCCCTGTCGAGACTCCCGTCCTGCGCGATTACCGTCTCGCCAAAGACCTTCCGGATTCTCACAAGAACAGTCTCATCATGGAGGAGGGTGTCTACGATCTCATCGGTCTCGAGGGTGACAGCACCGAGTTTTCTGAACATCCTAAGGACGGTACTCTTCCCCATGCCGTAATTCCCTGTCAGCCCGACTATCAGCACAGGGCTATTATACACCATCCAAAATCGGAGGAAAGGAAAAGAGGCCCCGGACAGCGAGCCGTCCGGGGCTTTTCGCAGCGAGAAAGGGCCTAATGGCCGCCGGGGAAAAACGTGTAACTCACCCAGACGAGCATCCCGAGCAGGACTATTCCGAGGCCGATGCTCCACCCGACAAGTTTCTTTTCGATGGGAAGCAGCGGCTCATATTCCATCTTTCTTAATTCTTCGGCTAATTTCGGTTGTTCCGGCATGGCATTCCTCCTTTATCCTGTTACGATAGGCGGCTTCACTCCATGGAAGAATATCCATGAGATGACGAGCCCGATCCAGATGATGAACCCGAAAAGACAGAGGAGATAGACCGCCGCAAGCTTCCCGATGCCCTCCTCCCAGAGCTTCTTGAAATTGGATACGACACCGATCGTAAAGAAGGTGAGGACAAAGAAGATCACCCGGAAGGTGTTCCCTTCAGCGGTTGCGGTGTTCGCAGCAGCCATCGTAGCCTTCGGTTTCTTGATCTGGTCACTCAACTCCGCGATTCTCGCTTTCTTCGCCTTTATGGTCTTGCCGAGGGCAGCTTGCGCTGCCGGGTCTATCGCCGTCGGGAGCTTTTTTTCCGCGGCGGATATCTCCTGTTTCAGGCTATTGATCTCCTTATCGACGGGAGTGATGCTCGAAGAGGCGGGCAGACAGATCAACAGGAGCAGGAAAAAGGTGAGGGCATAGCCGATGACGAACTTCGGAAACCGGTGCCATATCTCTATCGCCCGGACCTTTTGACCCTCCTTGCACTCGATCTTCGCGCACCATATGATCGCAAGGATAAAGGCCCATATGCCGATGAAGATATCGATGAACATCTTCACCGTCGTTGCCGTCATGATCATCCACCCTTCCTTGTATTTCACCCCCTCCATCACCTCCGCCTTCGCGCGGATAAGAGAATCGGTCACCGCGCCGCTAGCGACGGCGGCGCCGTCTGTCTTCACCGCTAGCCCCATCCAGGCTCCTGCAACGAGCGGTTCCTGCCAGAGGAATTCACGAGCGAGAAAGGGAAGGAGTACCAGTTCCACAACGGCGAAGATGACGACGAGGGATGAGACCATTATCGGCACCACCGGCCTCGCCCGTATCGCTCCGCCCGTCGCGATCGCAGCCGAGACACCGCAGATCGAGATGCCGGAGGCGAGAGGGGCTGACCACTCTCTGCTGAATTTAAAGAACTTCCTCGCGATAAAATAGACGAGCGCCCAGTAGATGAGATAGGCCTCGACAATCGCACAGAGTCCCCTGAACATGACCGCTGACGCGAGACCAAGGGATTCGGCCGCCTTCACTCCGAGCCCCGCTCCCATGATGACGATGGCGGTCTTAATGTAGAGCTCAGGCCTCGTAGCCTCTTTCAGTATCTCGGCAAACCTCGGAAAGAAGTTTCCGACGATGAGCCCTACGATCAGGGCTACAATGAACCCGGCTTCGCCCGTGAGCTTCAATGCCCAGGGGATGCCAAACGTGGCCAGATCCTTTGGCGTCGTGGCTGCTATGTATGCATAGTGACCGATGAGCCAGCAGAGATATCCGATCCAGAACACGATGGTGAAACCGATTGCAAACTTTCCGACGTTCGCACCGAGTGCCTTCGCACCTATGCCCATGATGATGAGCATAGCGAGATAGGTCAAAAGCAGGGAAACAATGCCTGCCATTCCTTTTTTCTCATACTTGTCTCCGACCTTGAGTCCCGAGGCATCTTCCGTCACCGTTATCGTCTCTTCTTTGCCGTCAGCCTTCTTGAGGGTGAGTTTCTGGCCTTCGATCTTCGTGATCTCGCCCTTCACCCCCTGATAATTCTTCGACACGGGCGCCAGGGTCTTTGCGGGGTCCGTCCAGACCTTGTTGCTCACTCCCCAACCGAGAATATCTACTCCACCAAAAACGCCGAGGGAGAGGATGAATATGAAGAGGCCGAGCCAGAGAGAGAGCCAGTCTTCACTTATGCCGGGCTTCTTTAAGACCGCACAAGTTTCGACCGTATCACACTTAGCCTCAGTCAACTTGTCCTCATCCATTCGTTTTTCTTCCATATACTACCTCCCATGTTTTATAGATAGATCTTCCCTGCGACACCTCTATCAGATCATCGCATCACCTCCCGGCTGTTAGAATAAGGCGGGCCACATACGGTTATGATATGATAAGAATGTATGACGTCATTCCTCCTGCACTTCGGTGACTGAGAGAACAACGACCACTCATTATGAACTCATTCTAATAGAACAGTAAGAACAATGCAACAAACTTCTTTAGAGTCTCCTATTCACCTGAAAACACATGAAAACGCATAAGGAAAGGCGGCGGGAGCCTTCCTCCCGGGAGTCCCGATGATACCCTATCCGCACGTGAGCCCGGAAATTGTGCGAGTCGGCCCCTTTGCGGTCAGGTGGTACGGTGTAATGTACCTTATGGGCTTCGCCTCGTCCTATCTCCTTGTACGGCACGAGATAAGAAAGAAGGGATTGACCTTTCATAAGGATTTCGTCGGATCTCTCTACTCCTATCTTATCCTCGGCCTTCTCATAGGCGCCCGATTAGGCTACGTCGCGTTTTACGACCTCCCGACCTACATCAGAAATCCTCTCGAAGTCTTCGCTGTTTGGCACGGAGGCATGTCCTTTCACGGAGGTCTTATCGGCAGTGTTTTGGGAGGCGTCCTTTGCTGCAGAAGGTTCGGCGTAGACCCCTGGAAGGTTTCAGACCTCGTCATATCCACCGTTCCCCTCGGGCTCGCCTTTGGAAGGTTAGGGAACTTTATCAACGGGGAGCTCTACGGGCGGGTCACCGATGTGCCGTGGGCGATGGTCTTCCCTTCAGGAGGTCCCCTGCCGAGACATCCCTCCCAGCTCTACGAAATCTTCCTCGAGGGCATTCTCCTCTTCACGGTCCTCTGGATATTAAAAGATAGAGGGTTCCGGCCTGGCGTCCTCTCTTCGCTCTTCCTCATCTTCTATGGGGTCGTCAGGTTTCTTGTCGAATTCTTCAGGGAGCCCGACCCCCAACTCGGGTTCGTCTTAGGACCTCTCACG
>DASPUT010000240.1 GCA_035622735.1 Thermodesulfovibrionales bacterium
TGCTTCATTATACCGCACTTTCGGCTGCCGTATGTGGCATGTCATCATTCTCACCACGGCGGGAACCTCTTCACCCCTTCCCCTCTATCGAGGACATGCCGCCGGCCTATCTTCCGAAAAATGGCTTATAATAAAAAGATGAAGGTGAAGGCGATAAAGACCGAGGAATATACCATAACAGAGGAACCATACTACCGTCCTGTCGGCAAGGAGACGGCGCTCTTCACATCGGCATACAAGAATCAGGTGCCGGTTCTCCTGAAGGGTCCCACGGGATGCGGGAAGACGAGGTTCATGCAGTACATGTCATGGAAATTCCGGAGACCCCTCATAACGGTCTCCTGTCATGACGACCTTACCGCTGCCGACCTCGTGGGGCGATACCTCGTTCAGGGCGGCGAAACGGTCTGGGTTGACGGTCCCCTCACAAGAGCGGTGAAAGCAGGCGGTTTCTGTTACCTCGATGAGATTGTCGAGGCGAGGAAGGATACCACCGTCGTCATCCATCCGCTCGCGGACGACAGAAGGATCCTCCCCGTAGAAAAGAGGGGTGAAGTCCTGAAGGCGCAGCCCGAGTTTCTTCTCGCCGTCTCTTATAACCCCGGCTATCAGTCCGTCCTCAAGGACCTCAAGCAGAGCACGCGGCAGAGGTTCCTCGCGCTCGAGTTCACCTATCCGCGAAGGGAAGACGAGGCGGAAATCATCAGCCATGAATCCGGAATCGACGGCGAGACCGCGACGAAGCTCGTCAGTCTTGCTGAGAAGACGAGGAATCTCAAAGACCGGGGACTTGCCGAGGGAGCGAGTACCCGTCTTCTCATCCATGCGGGTAAACTTATCCGGTCTGGTATAGAGCCGAAGGATGCCTGTGAGGCTGCCATTGCGGAACCGCTTACCGACGACCGGGAGATGTTGAGGGCGCTTTCTGAACTGATCATTTCGATTCTCTGATGTCCGCCATCACGAAGAGACAGATCGATAACCTGCGGGAGGACCTCTCGCGGAACCTGACCCTCGATTTCTTTGAAGACGGGGAGATTAACGAAGTCCTCCGCGATGTCGGTTCTCTCGAAAAGGGGATCGGGGAGAAGACCCTTGCCCTCTGTTGTGCCCTTTCTCATGCGAGTTCCTCTCTCGTGCCGAATACCCTGAAGCGGATAAAGAAGGCCAGCCAGCATCTGCCTCATCGGGATGCCGAGAGATGGATAACCCATGCCTTCGATCTCCTTGATGCGGGAGGGATCGACGCCTTCCTCTCCTTTGTTTCGATGACCGACGAAGATTCCCTCGCGAAATTTCAGAACCCTGAGGGCCTCAATCTCCATGCGGTCTCTTCGATCCTCGAGACCTATCTCAAGGGGATTTCGGGCAGGGAACTGAAGATCGCACCCGACAGGGAGTCTTTCACGGATGGCGTTACCATCTACCTGCCACCGTTCCTGAAGAGATTCGGCGATCCGGAGATGAATTTTCTCCTCTATGAGTTTATGGCGGCTCACAAGTGGGCTCAGATTGCCGGAGGCACTCTGAATCCGCCCGAGGAAACGCTGAAGGCCTTTCTCTATGACCCCACAATCTCCTATCCCGATATAGAGACCTTCTTCAGACTTTTTCAGGAAAGAGAACTCGCCACTGATATTTACAACCTCCTTGAAGCGATACGGCTCGATGCTTTTCTTCGTCAGGAATTGCCGGGACTTATGAAGAGAATGGAAGGGATCAAAAGCAAGATCTTTGAAGAACGGTCTCTCACCGACGGTCTGTCAGAGAAGACAACGTTTGTTGAAGGACTCTACCACTACTACCTGTCGGGCAAGACGAATGGTCACACCCCGGAGCTTTTCAAAAGCTATCTTCAGGAGATCGAGTTGCTGAAAGGCGCTGCCGGTTCTCATGAAAGCATGAATCTCCTATTGCGGATCTATGGGAGGGCGGTTGAGCTGGAAGGAGACTATGAGTCCCGAGGCTTGCGATCCTTTATCGGCAGTATCAGGCCGGAAAGGGTTTCTCACCGGATCAGGGCGGAGCGGCGTGCGAGGAAGAAGCGAATAGAGGGGATAATAGCGAGGCTGATGACTCTCCCTGAACTCGAAGTCCGAGAGAGGCCCTTAACAGGAGAGGTGCAGCGCGAGAGTTCTGTGGATCCCGGGAAAGAGTATCTCCTTATGAAGGGAAGGCTCATAGAACTCGACAGCGAACTGAGAGACGTAATAGAAGAGCGGGGCGGAATTCCGGGCGGAATACTCGTCAAGGGTTCCGATTTCGGGGCGGGAACAAGTGTGACCCTTTCAGAAATTTATGAAGATCAGGAGGTTCCATCTTCAGCAGGCGGGATAAAGTATGACGAATGGGACTTCAGGAGAGGGGGCTACAAAAGAAAGTGGTGCAGTCTCTATGAGCACGAGGGTTATTCGGGGCATGAGCCTTTTGTAGAGATTACCCTCAGACGCTACGGAGGGTATGTGACGATGCTGAGGAAGAAATTCGAACTCCTCAGGAGAGAGACGAAAATACTGAGGCGACAGAGGGATGGAGAGGACATAGACATTGATGCTGTTGTCGAAGCCTATTCCGATATGCGCGCCGGGGTTTCTCCAGGAGAGAACCTTCTTACCAGGCTTGACAGGGATGAGAGGAGTATCGCGGTCCTCTTTCTCCTCGATATGAGCGGCTCGACAAAGGGCTGGGTGAATCAGGCAGAAAAGGAGGCCCTCGTTCTCATGTCCGAAGCCCTCGATGCCCTGGGAGACCGTTATGCCATATACGGGTTCTCGGGTATGACGAGGACGAGATGCGACTATTACCGGATAAAGAGCTTTGAAGAGGCCTATTCGGAGAAGGTGAAGGATCGCATCTCCGGCATAAGCCCGAAGGACTACACAAGGATGGGGCCACCCATTAGACATTCTGTCCGGATCCTCCGCTCGGTCGAGGCTAAGACGAAACTCCTCGTCACCCTGAGTGACGGAAAGCCCGAGGACTGGGACGCCTACAAGGGAGACTATGGCATCGAGGACACACGGAAGGCCCTCATCGAGACGAGGGAGAGCGGCATCCATCCGTTCTGTATTACGATAGACAGAGAGGCGGGTTCCTATCTTCCCCATATGTACGGCGAGGCGAACTATATCGTCATCGATGATGTGCAGAAGCTCCCGAACAGAATAACGGAGATCTACCGGAGACTCACTACATGATCTCCTTGAGAAACAGAAGGAGTCGTGAAGTGCCGGTGAAAGGAGGGTCATCATGCCGCATGCCGGGTTAATGGACGAGCGTGCCTTTGGGCCGGAGGGCTCCTTGCAGAGGGCCAGGCTTCACATTCGCGGGGGGAAGAGAAGGCTAAGGCAGGGGAAATTATCGGCGGGGATCGTAACGCTCTATGATGCGGTCTCGGCCGCGATGGAATGGTATGTTTCTTCACCCGAGAGGCGGAAGGAGCTTGATATCAGAGATGGTGATGACCTCAATGACGAGAAAATCCTTTATGACATACTCTTACGCTCAGGCGTTCTCGACGGCAGCTTTGACTATCGGGCATTTGACGGTCTGATCCAGAAGGTACTCTATGAGGATGAAGTCGGTCTTGACTATGAGAAGAGTCTGGAAGAGATCGAATCGTTCATGACAAGGCTTGGCGTCATGCCCTTTGATGAGAGCGAACTTCCCCCTGAAGACCCTTCAACGTTCTGAACGATTTCGTGATTTTTGTTCTGGGGCTGAATGTCAGAGGAGCACGAGGAGACTCATCATCGCGATCGACCAGATGATGTCGAGCGGCAGTTGGAGTTCGCAGGTCGAATCGAAGAGAAGGTCTGTCCTCGGGGGAAACTCTTCATCCCCCTTCCAGAGGATTAGAACGACCGGAATCCTCGGGAGGGGGAGAAGTCTCATGGAGGCGTCGCCATAATCTGTTCGATCTCCGCTCAAGTCTTCACAGCGTTTGAGAAATCCGGTCACGTCATTTCCATATCTTCCCGCCACTGCATCTAGGGGAAGCAGATGGGTCCCCCTGAAAAAGAGCTCTCCTCCTTTCAGGTTAGCCGGTTTTATGAGGCGTCCGGTGAGGGAGATGTCCTTTGCGTTGACGAGATACCAGAGCGCCGAAAGCTTGAAAAAGTACCCTAG
>DASPUT010000241.1 GCA_035622735.1 Thermodesulfovibrionales bacterium
CCGAGTGCATCGGTTGCGGGGCTTGTATCGCAGCCTGTCCCAATGGATCGGCAATGCTCTTTACGGCGGCGAAGGTTGCGCATCTCGCCGCGCTTCCGCAGGGACGCATCGAGGCGGCGCGGAGGGTCTGCGTCATGACCGAAACGATGCTTCAGGAGGGCTTCGGCAACTGCAGCAACCATTACGAATGCCAGGCGGCCTGCCCGAAAGGGATTAAAGTGCAGTTCATCGCGAAACTGAACAGGGAATTCGTCAAGGCTCAGGTGAGAGGCGAAGGAGGGAAGGGTCCCCTGGCCGGGCCGTTCTCCCGGTGACAACGCGTGCTTTGGTCCTTGCTATAATCTGTAATGAGAAGGAATGAACGTACAAGGAGGATGACATGAAAGGTCTTTCGCTCGGCTTGGTTCTCTTTTTTCTTGTCGGTCTCGTTGCTCCAAACCTCTTTGCGGCGGATACCTTTGATTTGGTTATCCCGCTGCCGCTCACGGGGAAGCAGGCGAAATTCGGAGAGATGATGAAACGGTCCTATGAGATGGCCGCGGAAGAGATCAATGCGAAGGGGGGCATCAAAAAGAAGAAGATCGCCTTGTCCTTTGAAGACTCCGGCGGAAAGCCGGAGACGGCAAGGGCCATTGTAGAAAAGCTCATCGATGTCAAGAAACAGCCGATTATCGTTGGGGAATACACATCGGCCTGCGCGAAGGCAGCGGCAGCGGTCGCCGAGGAGAGAAAGACTCCTTACCTCATCGTAGCGAGTGCAGATGACAACATCACCCAGCAGAATTACAAGTATGTCTTCCGTCAGAACGATGTCAATTCCCATTACGCCGACGGCCTCGTTTCATTCATGAAGGACGTCGTTAAGCCCAAGACGGTCGCGATTCTCTACGAGAGCTCCGCGTTCGGGACCTCGGGGGCGGAGGCGATGGAGAAGGATGCGGAGAAACTGGGGATGAAGGTGCTGCTAAAAGAGAAATACGAGGCCGGCTCCGTCGATTTCAAGCCTCTCCTCACGAAGATCAAGGCAGCGCAGCCGGACGTGATCTATATGATCTCTTACGTTATGGATGCTTCCCTGCTCATGAAGCAGATCAAGGAGTTGCGTCTCGACGCGAAACTCTTTGCCGGCGGGGCGGCCGGGTTTGCCATCCCTGAATTCATCGAGAACGCTAAGGACGCCGCGGACTACGTGGTCAGTGCCACGCTCTGGACTGAGGACCTCAAGTACCCCGGTGCCAGGGCCTATGCGGACAAATACAAGGCAAAATATGGAGCCTTTCCCTCTTACCACGGGGCATCGGCGTATTCCGCACTCTTCGTGGTGAAAAATGCGATCGAGAAGGCGAAGGACTGGACCCCCGACAAGATTCGCGATGCCCTCAAGACAACGGACATGATGACCGCGTTCGGTCCGATCAAGTTCGAAAATAAGGAAGGGTACCAGAACCAGAACTTCATGCCGACCCTTGCGATTCAGGTTCAGAAGGGGCAATTCGAGACGATCTGGCCCGAACAGCTTGCGAGCAAGAAGTACATCTACCCGATCCCGACGTGGCGGGAACGGAGATAGCTTTAGCGTAGCAAGGCATGAGGGATCTGGTACGCCTAGTCTCCGGCCCCCTGATATTTTGACACAGCGGTACATTGGGAAAGACGAGTGGTTAAGTTAGAGGTTTTCCTCCAGACGCTCATTCAGGGGTTCCTCATGGGCGGTCTCTACGCGCTCATAGGGCTCGGAATGACCCTCATCATGGGTGTGATGAAGATCATCAACCTCGCCCATGGTGAGCTCATGATGGTGGCGATGTATGTCGCTTACTGGATGTTTGTGCTCTTCCATATCGACCCTTACCTGTCAGTCTTTATCGCGACGCCCCTCCTCTTTTTCCTCGGCATCGCGATCCAGAAGTTCCTCATCAACCCTGTTCTGAAGGTCGATTCGATTCTGCCCGAAAACCAGGTCATCCTGACTGTGGGTGTCGGCATGGTCCTGGCGAATCTCGCGACGATATTCTTTACCTCTGATTATCGTTCGACGCCGGTGGGCTATGCGACGAAGGCCTGGTATCTCA
>DASPUT010000242.1 GCA_035622735.1 Thermodesulfovibrionales bacterium
GCCTGCCCCTTAAATGCCAGTACCTTCGTTATCGCCGCCGTCAATGTCGTCTTCCCATGATCTACATGCCCTATCGTCCCTACATTGCAATGTGGCTTCGTCCTCTCAAATTTTGCCTTCGCCATCTCTCCTCCTTTATTCTCCTTTAACCTTAGCGATTATTCCATCCGCTATGCCTTTCGGCACATCTTCATAATGAGAGAATTGCATGGTATATGTTGCCCTTCCCTGAGTCTTTGATCTGAGATCGGTCGCATACCCGAACATCTCCGAAAGCGGCACCTCTGCCCGGATGACCTGGGCATTGCCTCTCTTTTCCATCGATTGTATCTTGCCCCGTCTCGAATTAAGGTCGCCCATTACGTCGCCCATGTACTCTTCGGGGGTCACCACTTCCACGCTCATGATAGGTTCGAGGAGAACAGGCTTGGCTTTCTTGGTAGCCTCTTTAAACGCCATGGAGCCGGCAATCTTAAATGCCATCTCGGAGGAGTCAACCTCATGATAGGAACCGTCATACAAGGTGGCTCGCACGTCGACAACGGGATACCCCGCCACTACTCCCGTGTCCATCGCCTCTTTTATCCCCTTTTCGACCGCCGGCACATATTCCCTCGGGATCGTGCCACCGATAATCTTGTTCACAAACTCGAACCCCTTACCCACCTCTGACGGTTCGAGCTCTATGAGGACATGCCCATACTGTCCGCGGCCGCCGCTCTGCCGAACAAATTTTCCCTCGGCCTTGGATGCGGACTTAATGGTTTCCCTGTACGCCACCTGGGGTTTCCCGACATTGGCGCTCACCTTAAATTCCCTGAGCAGACGATCAACGATTATCTCAAGGTGAAGCTCGCCCATACCGGAAATAATCGTCTGGCCCGTCTCTTCATTGAAAGAGACTCTGAAAGAAGGGTCTTCCTGTGCAAGCTTCGCAAGAGACTGGGACAACTTCTCCTGATCTGCTTTCGTCTTCGGTTCTATCGCAACAGAAATGACAGGTTCGGGAAATTCGATCGACTCGAGGATCACCGGGGACTTTTCGTCGCAGAGCGTATCTCCCGTGAGAGTGCTCTTCAGGCCGACCGCGGCAGCGATGTCGCCGGCAGTGACCTCTTTTATCTCCTCGCGCTTGTTGGCATGCATCCTCAGAAGTCTCCCGACCCTTTCCTTCGTATCCTTTGTAGAATTATAGACATACGAGCCCGCGCTGAGCACTCCGGAATAGACCCTCATAAAGGTAAGCTGCCCGACAAACGGGTCGGTCATCACTTTAAAGGCAAGGGCTGAAAAAGGCTCCTTGTCGCTGGCCTTTCTCACGACTTCACTCGTATCCTCGGGGTTTATCCCGGTCACGGGAGGGACATCAAGGGGTGAAGGGAGATAGTCCACGATCGCGTCAAGGAGAAGCTGCACGCCCTTATTCTTAAAGGCAGAACCACAGATGACCGGCGTCAGCCTCAACTCAATGGTCCCCTTTCTCAGCGCTGCCCTAATCTCCTGCTCCTCGATCTCCTCTCCTCCCAGGAACTTCTCCATGATGCCTTCATCGACATCCGATAATGCCTCGATCATCTTCTCCCTATACTCTCTCGCCTGCGGCATAAGATCATCGGGCACGGAATCTTCCACATACTTTGCCCCGAGGGTCTCATCATCAAAATAGATACCCTTCATGCTCACGAGGTCAATCGACCCCCTGAATCTATCTTCAGAGCCTATCGGAATCTGTATCGGAACAGGATTTGCACCAAGACGGTCCACCATCGTTTTTACGCTCATAAAGAAATCAGCACCGACCCTGTCCATTTTGTTCATAAATGCGATCCGCGGGACACCGTATTTATTGGCCTGTCTCCAGACGGTTTCAGACTGCGGCTCAACTCCTGCAACAGCATCAAATGCCGCAACGGCGCCATCGAGAACCCTCAGCGACCGTTCGACTTCGATGGTAAAATCGACGTGCCCCGGGGTATCGATGATGTTGATCCTGTAATCCTTCCAGGAACAGGTGGTGGCAGCCGAGGTGATCGTAATCCCTCTTTCCTGTTCCTGAACCATCCAGTCCATGACGGCGGTGCCCTCATGCACCTCGCCTATCTTATAGGTGACTCCGGTATAGTAGAGGATTCGCTCCGTCGTCGTAGTCTTCCCGGCATCGATATGGGCCATGATGCCAATATTGCGTGTCTTTTCTAGGGGAAATCTCGACAATTTTCGATTCCTCTATCTTTCTTACCATCTATAATGTGCGAAGGCCTTATTGGCCTCAGCCATCCTGTGGGTGTCTTCCTTCTTCTTTATGGACGTCCCTGTGTTATTAAAAGCATCCATCAACTCGCCTGCGAGCCGCTCCCTCATCGTCTTTTCATTCCGTGCACGGGAATAGTTGATAATCCACCTGAAGGCAAGGGCCGCTCTCCGCTGGGGCCGGATCTCGATCGGAACCTGATAGGTTGCGCCTCCGACCCTTCTCGGCTTCACCTCCAGGACGGGCTTGACGTTCTCAATGGCCGTCTTAAAGACCTTCAGCGGATCATTACCCGTCTTCTCCTTCAGGATATCAAACGCCCCGTAGCAGATCCTCTCGGCGGTCGATTTCTTGCCGTCTTCCAGCATGACATTAATAAACTTGCTGAGCAGTTTACTGTTGTATTTTGGGTCCGGCAGTATTTCTCTTTTTTCAGCGACTCTTCTTCTCGGCATATCTCACTCCGCTACTTTGGCCTCTTCGACCCGTATTTCGATCTCCCCCGCCTTCTGTCCGCAACCCCGACCGAGTCAAGGGTCCCCCTGATAATGTGGTACCTCACCCCGGGGAGGTCCTTCACCCTGCCGCCTCGTATCATCACAATCGAATGCTCCTGCAGATTGTGCCCGACACCAGGGATGTAGGCCGTCACCTCCATCCCGTTCGTTAACCGTACCCTCGCGACTTTTCTCAATGCGGAATTCGGTTTCTTCGGCGTCGTTGTATAGACCCTTACACAGACACCCCTTTTTTGCGGACAGTCCTTAAGAGCCGGGCTCTTTGTCTTCTTCTCTACTGCGCTTCTTCCCTGCCTGACCAGCTGCGCTATTGTTGGCACTTCTCCTCCACAGTAACGTTCTTCTCCAAATTTTTCTGATAGGAGATTTAACGGAAGTTCATATGATACAAAAGAATATTTTTTTTGTCAAGGGTGCGGCGAGAAAAAAAAGGCCCCCTGAGATCAGGTCTTCTAAGGAACGGAAGAGATCGATTCGTCCGCGAAGGTCTTCATGTCTCTATCTTTATAATTCCACTCTGGATCGCGAACTTGATGAGGCTCGCGCGGGTGTGAAGGCCGCATTTTTCCGTGATGTTTGTCTGATGGGCAATGACCGTCTTGACACTGATACTGAGCATGTCGGCGATTTCCTTATGGGTATAGCCCTCCGCGATGAGCTTCAAGACCTGCTTTTCCCTGTCGGTAAGCTTTTCATACGGATCCTTCTTCGTCGGCTTTTTATCCTTCCCGAGATAGCCCGCGACGACCTCTGCGGCGATTGACGAGAAGAGATAGACCTCCCCTCTGTTGACCGCTCGTATGGCAGAGATAAGGTCACTCCCCACGGCCCGTTTCAATAGGTAACCCGAAACCCCGGCCTTGAGGAAACGTGCGATATACTCCTTGTCGTCGTACTGCGTCAGGATAAGAATTTTTATGTCATGCTTCATCTTCTTCAGTTCCACCGTCGCTTCCAGCCCGCCGAGTTTGGGCATAGCGATATCCATTACCACGACATCGGGATTAAACTTATTCACCTTTTCTATCGCCTCGAGTCCGTCTGACGCCTCCGCGACTACCTCGATATCGTCACAATGTTTGAGAAATGCGACGATCCCTTCCCGCACGAGAGCATGGTCATCAACGATGAGAACGGTTATCTTAGACATCGTGGATCTCTGCGGTCTTCAGAGGCACATCCAAGGTCATCTTCGTACCTCTTCCGGGAGTCGAGGATATACAGAGCGTCCCTTCAATCGAGGCTGCCCTTTCCGTCATACCGAGGAGCCCCAATCCCCTCCCGTCTTTCTTATAATGAATCGTCTGGTGTAAGAGAGAATCGACATCAAATCCCTCCCCGTCGTCTTCTATCCGGACGGAAACGGCGTTTCCGCTTATCTCCATGGTTACCGTAACATTTTCCGCATTCGCATGACGAGCTATGTTAACCACGGCCTCCTGTATTATCCGGAAAAGGCTTGTTTCAATCTCCGGACCAAACCTCATATCGTGAAGTCCCGTCGCGGTAAAGTAGTAATTGATGCCCTTCTCGCCGAGATTCATCTCGAGCAGCCGTTTTATCGCGGCCTGGAGCCCGAGGTCGTCGAGCACGGAAGGCCTCAGGTTCTGGGTGATCGTATGGACCCCGTCAAGTGCATTCAGGACAATGCGCCGTATTTCGTCTATTTTCTCGACAGTGAGATTTTCCGGATAGAGTTTACAGATATCGACCCTCATGAGGATTGCCGAGAGTTCCTGGATCGTGAGGTCGTGGAGTTCGCGCGCGATCCTTTTTCGTTCATCCTCCTGGGTTGAGATGATCTTCTTTAAGAGATTCTGGATTCTCTTTCTGCTCTCCCTTATCTGCGCCGTCCTTTCCCTCACCCTCGCCTCGAGTTCAATATTATACTTCTTAACTCTTTCGATCGATTCAACAAGACGCATCCTCATCGTCTCGAAGCTTCGACCAAGGATTCCGACTTCGTCGGCGCCTTCCGGAGAGAGCGGCGTCGAGAGTTCTCCCTTCGCTATCCGGTCGGTGGCATGGATTAATTCCTTTATCGGTTTGACGATACTTCTCGTGGTGCCGATCGTCAGGATGAATGCAGTCCCGATAAAGACGATACTCAGTGCGACAAAGGTCCATTTCAGTTTCGTGACCGGGGCAAAAACATCTCTTTCGGGTTCCTGTACCGCAATGCCCCACGGAGCGGTAGCAAGGGGCGAGAATGCAAGGATATTGGCGGACTTCCCACCCGTTCTCGATTCGTGACACTGGTGACAGGTCACCACAAGCTCTCGCTTCTCTTGTATCACGGTATGGAAGAACTGATCATGATCGTACCGGGTGAGGGTTCGGGATGGTTGTGACGATGCGATAATTACCCCGTTGGAGTCGACAATATCGATAAACCGGTTTTGACCGATGTCGATTAACCTCAGCATGTTTGCGAGAAGGGGACTCGTCGGGTCTATCTCGCCGCCGGCCATGCCGACTTCGTTGCCGTTCTTATCCCGTAAGGGGATGAGCACGTAGAGGACCCTTCTCTTTTCCATCTCGGTGGTATAGATATTTGAGACAACAGGCTTTCCTATGGCAAGCATCCTGCTTATCGGCTCGACGCTCAAAACATTGAGAGAAGCATCGCGCATTCTTTCCGGATAGTTAAGGAGCACGTTCCCTCCCTTGTCGACAATAAAAACGCCATCGGTGAAAATGGAATACCGATAGGCAGTGCTGAGCGCCTCCTTTTCAGGCCCAAAATCCGTATCGTTCAGATCTATGCGCCCCGAAAGAGAGATATCGTAGAGGCGGTTGATGTTGTCTTTTATGATCGTATCAATATTGTTCCTGATGAGGCGGGCCATCGCGAGCTTCTTCTCGAGCGATTCTTCAATATTCTTCTGGATGATCGTGTAGCTTACAACCCCAAAGCTTAACAGGATAACGGACATGCCGAGCGTCACGGCAAGGGTAATGCGCCTCTGAAGGCCTCCTCGATAAAACACCATAAATTATAATAAGACAGGAACTAAAAAAAGAAAAGACAATTGCCGGACGAGGCAGGCGCAGAGTCAATCTGTTTCTAAACTTTCGCGGTATTCGAGATCGAGTTGCTCGGCTATGATATCCTCCTTAGCCTTGTTTTCGATCCGGGCGAGTTCAAGTGGGTGCTCTCGAACCATCCTCTCCCTTGATATGTACCCGCTGAATATGCTCGTATCGAGAGGAAATATCTCAGGGCTGAAGATGGAATCGTAAATATGCCATACGGCGATGATGAGGAACATGAGGAAACCCTGGTTCGTATGCATGACCTTCGCAGCAGGGATGACCTCGCCCGGCAGAAACCGTGCAAAAAAGGCGGGAAACCAGAGCACGAGACCGGTAACAATCATGATGAAGCCGCTCACAAAGATGCTCCAGTATACGAACTTCTGTTTATAGGTATACCGGTCGCACATGGAATGGTGGTCCTCTTTGCCGATATAGTACTTGATATTGTGTATCGCGTCATGAAAATCTTTTCTTGTAATGATCATCGACGGTTGCCACCTTCTCCCGATGACTCCCACTATCGCGATGACCGTGTGCACCGAAGCCATGAGAGAAAAGAATATGCCTGCATAACGGTGGATTAACCGGACACGGTCGATGCCCCCGGCCTTAAAGATAAACCACTCGGAGATGTCAAGGGAATAAAACTTCTGGGATAGCCCTGTTACGACAAGAAGCCCAAAGGCTATCATGATGAGCGAGTGTTCACCGATACGGAACAGACTGAACCGTTTCATCTTCCTGCCTCGGGCCTCACTGGTCTCTGACATATACCCTCCCTTCACCTGTTCACCGCGTATCTCCATATGTGCAAGAGAATCTGGAGAACGAGCCCGATAATCATAATCGGTATAAAGGCCGTGTACACGGCATTAACGACAAAGATCAGGGGCGTCTTGAGCGGACTCGGTCTGTAGTGGGAAAGCCATGAATCGGGAAAATTCTTCGTCGCACCCCTGTGGCACTGCTGGCATCTCTTCACAAGGTTCGCCTTCACCAAGGCCGGATCGGTACTCCGGACACTGATAATGTTATGGGTCCCATGACAGTCCGTACAAACCGCCATCTGCTTCGTTGGCTTGTTCAGCCCCTCCCTCTGTTTCCGGTAGAAACCGAGGGTGACGCCGTGAAAATCCGAGAGATAGGTCTTCACGACATCCGTCGAAAGACCGTACTTGCTCACTATTGTTTTGTTTCCGTGGCAGTTGCTGCACATCTCGGGTATCCGTTCGCGGTAATCCAGGGTGAGGGGGTTCTTGATATCATGCGCGGTGTGGCAGTCTATGCAGACCGGCACGTCCTGACTGGCATCATCAAGGAGGGCTTTCCCGTGAACGCTCTTTGCATAAATATCGTAAATCCCCGGGTGGCATTTCTGGCACCTCCGGGCAATAAGTCTTCTCTCCTTCGCAAACTGCGGCATCGTATGGAAGCCGTGACAGTCGGTACATACCGGTGCGTTCAGGTTACCCTGGCTGAGCATGAGATAATGGATGCTTTCCGCTGTCTTTGTATATTTGTCAAAGTGGCAGCGTCTGCACGTTTCAGCGTTCGCGACAGAAAAGGCGCGGGCGCTCTTGAAATTTCGCTGCGGGTGCTGAGAATCGGAAAAGCCGAAATGGCAGTCCGAACAACTCAGCTTTCTGTGCACCGAGGTATTGAGCAATCCTGAATCCAGGTAAAGAGATACGGTTTCCCCATTCTTGAATTCCATACTCAACGCGTGGCCGTGGCATTTCAGGCAGTACTGCTCTTCGTTGCTGAACCGCTTTCTGCTGACGGGCATCACCGAGTGGGATCCGTGGCAATCCGCGCAGGGGTGGGATCTTCCCTCTTCCTCCTCTCGTAGGATGTTCACGTGTATGGCCCTTGTCTTGATCTTTTCAAGGGAGTGACATTTCCTGCACGCAAGAGAGGATTTTATCCTGAATTGCTCCCTGCTTCTGAATCTCCTCTGCGGATGGCCTGCACCCGAAAAATCGCCATGACAGTCGGAACATGCCAGGGCGCGGTGAACCGAGGCAGCGAATTTTTCGGGGCTCACATGAACGTTTAACGTTTCGCCGTTTTCGAATTGCTTAATAATGTCATGCCCCGCATGGCATTCCAGGCACCTCTGCACCTCTCCTGAGGCCGCCCCTTCCCCTGCAAAAGCCGGGCCGAGGAGCCCTATGCAGCCTCCCACAAGCGCCGATAAGAAAATGAGAACCTTTCTCCTAACCTCCATGGGAACCTCCCCTACCTGCCCTGAGGCACTTCGAAAGGAAGTGAGAAGAGGGGAATGTCAGGCAGGAGCCTGACATTCCCATAGGCGTTCTCATAATACCGAGCTTCATTAGTGAGCGTCCTTATATTCAGGCTCTTCACGGAGGACAGGGAGTCGGTTCAGAATCCAGCGGAATATGAGAATATGGATGGTGAATATACTCAGGACGATAGTCGCTTCGCGCCAGGGCGGAATAATCTCGTGTATGTGATGCGGCAGATACCAGTTAAATGTTATGAGGGTGACATTCAGCCTGTTTATGAGTACCCCGATGACCGCCCAGAACGCTCCGAATCTGACGATATTCGCGCTTCCGTTCTTTACCCCGATTGTCACGACAAGGGCCGGAAGGAGGATAAGGCCCAGCATCTCAAAGAGGAACCAGTGTCCGTAAGGACTATTGAGGAGGGACCAGTTGTCATCATGAGCCACCCCCATTACCTTTAATACAAAAAAGATATACATGGCGATACAGACACCCTTCCCAAGCCCGACGGTAAGGCCGGGAAGACTCCTCAGGAAATTCTCGTCTGCGGCATGTTTCAGGAAACGGGAGGCGAGGGTGCTCACCACGATTACCATACAGAGCGCGGCGTAGATGCTTGAACTCAGGTAAAAGACGGGTATATAGGACGAAAACCACAGGGGATGGACTTTCCCGGGCGCCAGAAGGAACATCGCACCGAGCGCAGACTGGTGGAGTGTCGAGAGAATTATGCCGGCAATCGTCATCCCTATGGTTATCATGGTTGCCCACCGGTATACCCTCCTTGATCTCAGCCACTCCAGGATCGCGGGGCTGAATTCAAGGACCTGGACCGTGAGGTAGGTTGCCACATGCCATGCAACGAGAAAGAGGACGGAGGAAGTTCCGAAGCTGATTATCATGGGGTAATAGATGCGCCAGGGCATTCCGAGATCCATCAGGAGGTACACGACGGCAAAGAAGTACCCAAGGAGCCCCGTCAGGACCCCGAGCCGCACGAGGGGTTTGTACCTCTTGAAGCCGAAGATATAGTAGGCCGTCGCCATCACAAACCCGGTAGCAGAAAGGGGAACACCGCCGAAGAGTCCCCAGCCGAGAAAGAGCGACCAGGGGTATTCCTGAGAGGCATCGGTCACGGCAGCGAGGCCGAATGCGAAACGGTAAGCGATGAGCGGGATGCCGATACTCAGGATGATAGCGGCCACGATGTTAAAAGGGGTGATAAGTCTCGCAGCGTATTCAGGCCAGGATAAGCCCATGAGGAGCTTGTCCATGAACCATGACCTGAAGGAATAGTCTGTCTTTGTTATGGATCCGTTACCCATTTTGCCCCTCCTGTTTGTCTTTCTTTTCCTTCCCTACGTCTTCCCTGTGGCGCAGGGCCGTATACATCATCCCGAAGAGGGCAGGCCATACGGTGAGCACTACGGGAACAGCCGAAAGAAACCCTTTTGTCTCGTCGACAAGCGGTTTATTCGGGATGTTGGTCACAAACCCGAGTTGTTCAAAAGGGACACCGGAGATATACATCCAGTTGGTTCCCCCTGCCTCTCGTTCTCCATAAATATGATCGATGTATTTATCGGGGTTCTTCGCAATCTTCTCTTTCGCGATCTTTATCAGGTCATCCCTTTTGCCGAAGGTTATCGTCCCGACGGGACAGGCTTCCGCGCAGGCGGGCATGCCGCCGCCTTTTATCCTCTCGTAGCAGAGCGTGCATTTCATGATTCTGGGGTGAAAAGCGCTTTCATAATCATAGGCCGGAACGTAGAAGGGACATGCCGTCATGCAGTACCGGCAGCCGAAGCAAAGATCCGGATTATACCGCACCGCGCCTTCGGGCGTCTTCGAATAGGCGTGGATAGGGCAGGCCGTGGCACAACCGGGCTCTTTGCAATGGTTGCACTGGATCTTACGGTAAACGGGCTTCCCCTCATCTTTCGGGTTCTTATATTGGTTCACGACGGTGTATGCCTTTGCGGTAGGTCGACGCGTTTCGTTAAATACCGACTTGTCATCAAAGGGCACATCCGGCTCAGGGAGGTTATTCGCCTTATTACAGGCCGCCTCGCAACTGCGGCAGCCGACACAGACGGTGAGGTCGGTGAGGCAGCCGTAACTGTTAGGCCAGCCGGGAAACTCACTCGATGCAGTTGCCTTTCCGAAACTTCCCACAACGGTTGCGCCGCCAATCGCAGCGACCGTTCCCAAAAATCCCCTCCTGCTGATCTCGATTCTCCTCCCCTTTTCAGCTTCAACATTATTCCCGGATCTCGGTGCATCTTCTGTTGCAGGATTCTCGTCTCTCTTGCCCATATTTCCTCCTCTTTATAAAATTACTGGGACAGTCATTTCACTGTCTTCATGCTCATTTTCTGCCCTTTCTGCGCGTGGCAGATCTCGGTGCACCCCTTCGGGTCTGTGCCGACGTTACCCATTCCCCGGTGGCACTGGAAACACG
>DASPUT010000243.1 GCA_035622735.1 Thermodesulfovibrionales bacterium
TTGCATAGACGAGGAGAAGGAAAAAGAGCGTTCCTGAGAAAACAAAAGGCAGGTGGAAAGAGAGTATCCATGAGTTATAGGCATCGATAAGGCCCCCGAAAAAAAAGACGACGACGAGGAGATTGTCGATGACGGATTCGATGAGGCCGAACCTTCCCTGCTCAATCGTGTAGTCCCTCGTTCTTTCAAGGAGCCCGTTGTCTACGTGCCCGGCAAACTCAGGAGGGACGACAATACCGGATCTCTTTACCTGCCTCAGATTGAGGATTTGAAGCCAGTATCCGAAGGAGATTACCGAGAGATAACAGAGGAATATGACGATCTGATGGTTCGCCATCCCGGAAGGGGTGGTCGATCCTCATTGAGGACCGTTTATACCACGACTTCTCCGCTGCCCGCGATTCCTGCCGGCTCTTTCTTGTCCTTCAGACCATCTATGAGGGCATCAATCTCAGGGCCGTCGACGGTCTCTCTCTCGAGAAGGACCTTTGCAAAGGCGTCGAGCACTTCGTAATTCTGTGTCAGGATCCCCTTCGCCTCTTCATACGCGTCGGTCACGAGTTTCCTCACCTCATCGTCGATCTCCTCTGCGATCTTCTCCCCGTAGTCCTTGTGCTTCGCTATTTCGCGGCCGAGGAAGATCTGTTCGTCTTTCTTGCCGAAGGTCAAAGGACCGAGTTTCTCGCTCATGCCCCACTCGGTGACCATGCGCCTCGCAAGCTCGGTAGCCCGTTCGAGGTCGTTCCCGGCTCCGGTAGTCATGTGATGCAAGGCTATCTCTTCTGCCGCCCTCCCGCCCATGAGGACCTTGAGGGTGTTGAGGAGATAGTCCCTGGAATAGGTATAGCGGTCATCGATGGGCAGCTGCTGCGTCACTCCGAGCGCCCTGCCCCGCGGTATGATGCTCACCTTGTGAATCGGGTCCGTCCCCGGAGTCAGCTTCGCCACAAGCGCGTGGCCAGCCTCGTGATACGCCGTGTTCGTCTTTTCGGCGTCGCTTATAATCATGCTCTTCCGTTCGACGCCCATGAGGACTTTGTCCTTCGCAGCCTCGAAATCCGACATCTCGACCTTGGACTTCGACTGCCTCGCCGCGAGGAGAGCCGCCTCATTCACGAGATTCGCGAGATCGGCTCCGGAAAAACCCGGAGTCCCTCTCGATATCACCTCGAGGTTGACCCTCTCGTCAAGGGGTATCTTCTTCGTATGGACCCGCAGTATCTCGAGCCTCCCCTTCACATCGGGGATCGAAACGATGACCTGCCGGTCAAACCTTCCGGGCCTCAAGAGCGCCGGGTCGAGGACATCAGGTCTGTTCGTCGCGGCTATGATGATGACGCCTTCGGTGCCTTCGAAGCCGTCCATCTCGACGAGAAGCGCGTTCAGGGTCTGCTCCCGCTCGTCATGGCCTCCGCCGAGACCGGCACCCCTGTGCCTTCCTACCGCATCGATCTCATCGATGAACACGATACAGGGAGCGCTCTTCTTCGCCTGTTCGAAGAGGTCCCTCACCCGCGACGCGCCGACGCCAACGAACATCTCGACGAAATCCGAGCCTGATATGCTGAAGAAGGGAACGCCGGCCTCGCCAGCAATCGCCTTTGCGAGAAGGGTCTTTCCCGTGCCGGGAGAGCCGACGAGCAGCACTCCCTTGGGGATCTTCCCCCCGAGTTTCGAAAACTTCTGCGGGTCCTTGAGAAAATCGATGATCTCCTGGACCTCGGCCTTCGCCTCTTCAACTCCTGCTACGTCGGCAAAGGTGAGTTTCACCGCCTTATTCGCAACGAGCCGCGCCCTGCTCTTCCCAAAAGACATAGCCTTGTTGCCGCCGCTCTGCATCTGACGCATAAAGAATATCCAGATCAGGGCTATGAAGATGATCGGTCCCCAGGAGATGAGGAAATTGATGTACCAGGGGTTCTGGTCCGCCGGCTTCGCCGAAATCTTGACGCCCTTCGCCATGAGGCTCTTTACGAGGTCCGGGTAATCGGGAGCAAAGGTCTTGAACTTCTTGCCTTCCTTCAGACGGCCGGTGATATGGTTCTCCTTGATGACGACTTCTTCCACATTACCGGCATCGACCTTGGAGAGGAACTCCGAGAACGTCATCTCTTCTTCCGTCTTCTGGGGCGAACTGACGAGGTTAAAGAGGAGGATCATCATCAATCCTATGAGGAGCCAGATGAAGAGGCTTCTATATATGCCGCTCACGTGATCGTACCTTTCTCTTACGCATAATTACGCTCATGTTAATATTACCATACTACCGATTTCGAAGAAAAGTTTCAGAGAGACAGCCCCCGACTCTCGCCGAGGCTTTTCCTCTGGAGGGCGATGATGTCCCTGATCCCTTTTTCTCCGAGACGGATGAGGGTTTCGTGGTCTTCCCGAGAAAACGGTTCGCCTTCCGCCGTGCCCTGTATCTCGACAAATCTTCCGCTGCCGGTCATCACGATGTTCATATCGACCTCGGCGGTCGAGTCCTCGGCGTAGCAGAGGTCGAGAACCGGCTCACCTCGGATAATCCCGACGCTCACCGCCGCGAGGTAATCCCTAATGGGCGTCCTCATGATCGTTCCGTTCATGATGGCTCGGCTCACCGCATCCCACAGGCAGATGAAGGCACCGGTGATGGAGGCGGTCCGCGTACCGCCGTCGGCCTGCATCACGTCGCAGTCGATCCAGACCGTCCTCTCGCCGAGTATCTCGAGCTCGCAGACCGACCTGAGCGCCCTGCCTATCAGCCGCTGAATCTCGTGGGTCCGGCCTCCCACTCTGCCGGCGACCGACTCCCGCATCATCCTCGTGTTCGTCGACCTCGGGAGCATCCCGTACTCGGCCGTAATCCATCCGCGCTTCTGATCCTTCAGAAACTGAGGAACCTTCTCTTCAATGGAAGCGGTACAGATAACCTTCGTATCACCCATCTCGATGAGAACGGAACCCTCGGCAGTCTTAAGGAAATTCCGCGTCACCACAATCTTTCTGAGTTCGTCGTTCCGTCTCCCGTCAGGTCTCATGGCCCCCTCCGATATCAATTTTTTCTATCTCTTCGATCTGCTGACCGAGAAACCTCTCGCCGACCCGTATGAATTTATCCGGTGTATCGGTCACATAGAAATGGCGCGCCGGTCTGCCCGATGTATGAGAGGTTATCCCGTCCCTGATCAGTATCTCGTTCACTTCCCTTACCGTTTCAACGGCAGAATCGATGAGCGCGATGTCTCTGCCCATGACCCTTCCGATGACGCCCTTGAGCAGGGGATAGTGCGTGCAGCCGAGGACGAGGGTATCTATCCCCTCGCCTCTCAGATGCCCCAGGTATCTCTCGGCAACCATGACAGCTATCTCGTCATCGGTGAGCCCTTCCTCAACGAGCGGAACAAAGAGGGGACAGGGAAGGCCGAATACTTCTATGTCTCCGTCCATCTGTCGTATGACCCTCGAATAAGCGCTGCTGTTTATCGTGGTTTCGGTGCCTATTACGCCGACCCTCCTGTTCCTGGTCGCCCTGACCGCTGCCCTTGCCCCCGGCGCGATCACGCCGACGACGGGGATGGGCAGCCTTCCCTGTATCGCATCGAGACTGACGGCAGAAACGGTATTACAGGCGACGACGAGGAGTTTTATTCCCTTTGCCATGAGGAAGCCGATATTCTCGAAGGCGTACCTGGTCACGGTTTCCGCCGACCGTATCCCATAGGGTACGCGGGCAGTGTCGCCGAGGTACAGGGTACTCTCTTTCTGGAGTACGCGAAACACCTCCTTGAGGACCGTGAGCCCTCCGATGCCCGAATCAAAGATCCCTATGGGCATGTCGGTCACGGTTGTCTCGCCTCCTGGAGCGTACTCCTCAGGGGATAGAGGGCGAAGAGATGACCGCCGACGCTCTCTATCTCCTTCCCTTCGACAAGAAGCTTCACGTCATCGATCCCTTCGCCATTCGATATGATGCTGTCGTACAATCCCTTGAGCACCAGGAATTCTGTCAAGGCGTCACCCTGGAAGTTTCTTCTGAATTCGTCGGAGAGATCGAGATAGAGTATCCCGTCACTGCCGCGGTAGACACCGAGCACCTTCGTTCCGAAGGGAATCACGGATTTCCCTTGCGACGGTCCCCTGAGGTATTCTTTAACCACCGCCTCAACTATCGGAGCATCGGGCACCCTCTGCACGCTTCTCTCCTCCATGACGAGTCTGTCACCGAGCGGATAGAAGATCCTCACAAAGGCTGCATTGCCGGCCTGCACCGGAGGCTGAGCGTGCGCAGGCTCGCGCTTCTGTATCGAGAATCTCTGGGAGACGAAGAGATATCCGCCGGCAATCCCCGCGCCGAAGAGGATCACGAAGAGAAGAACCCAGAGGACCCTCTTCTTACCGTGCGGCATAGAGCGCTATTCCTTTCAGGATCGCATCCGAAAGCCGTGCCCTTACGGCGTTATCGTAAAGGATCGTCTTGGGGAGTTCTATGAGCACGGCTGGCGCCGCGACGGAATTGAGGAGCGGCAGAGACATCTCCCTGAAGATTATTTCAGTCTTGAATTCGTCTTTGATCGCCTTTCCGAGCATCTCGGCAAGGGTTTTACTCCTCTCGAGATACCTCCTCTGTACCGACATGAGGTGGTAATAATCCGCAGGCGAGGGTTCCATACCTTCCGGTTCGAAGAAAGAGGTGTATATGACAAAGCTGTCAGACAGGGAAAGATGCAGACTCAGGAAGATGTCCGGCGATTTCTGTCCGGCAGACAGTGCCCTGTCCGTCAAAGAGAGAAACTGGTCGGCCCTTCTCGTCAGTGAGACGGGCCTCTTCTTCTTCACGAGGGCCGCTTCTATCTCTCTCACCGCAGACAGGGTGATGTCCTTCTCCCTGAGGTCGCCCGAGATGATCCCCAGATCGTAACCTCCATGCCCGGCATCGAGAACGATTCGGTAGCCGGGAAACTTTTCGGCGGGCTGGACTTCAGCCGGAATCGGTTTCCGCTCCTCTTCTTTCGTCACCGTCATGATGTCGATCGAGAGCCGCGGAGGTCCGGATAACCTCAGGATCTTCATCTTGAAAGGAGCCGTCACATTTATGAGATAGTTCCTCCCCTTCAGGGACGTATCGAGATCGATAGTGCCCTCCGTCTTTATCGTGAAGTTCGAAGGGAACTGGATCTTTATCTGGCTCTGCAAAGGGGTAACGACCGCGTTCTTAATGAACGATTCATCCGGGGCTTCGAAGACGATCCGACTCACTCCCTCGTTTCTGCTCGATCTCACGGATACCTCGGCTCCGGTTGTTCCGCTGTTTTCCCCGGCTTTCGGCTTCACGCCCCCGGTCTCGACAGCATAGCCAGCTCCGAAGAGCAGGAGGATAACGAGGACAGCGCAAATTTCGATTCTCTCCACCATGGCAGTATAATTTCCCATATCTTAAAGAAGTTTTGCAACACGCAAAGCAGGAAGACTCAAAACAAGAATAAAAACGACGTCACGTGCGGCTGCCGTAGCACGATCATAAAATATAAGTTAATGGAGGGGCAATTACGCGTGGTGAAATTACCACATGAATATAGGTTATTTCCCGAAATAGGGAATTCGCAATAATGTATTCGAGAGATCAAAACTATTTCTTTACTATTCCGGCTCGGAAAACAATAAGGTAATCGTTTACTTCATAAGCTTTTTTTACTGAGCTGCCTTCTTTAGCAGGAGTTCTCTGTCAAATTCAGGGAGTAGGCATAGAATATGCTATATGATAGTCAGAAGGTTTGTATGGATGTTCATCGAGCAAAAGAGGTTATATCTATCCTGATGGGCTCGCCTCTTTACTTGTCTCTGCAGTTAGAAGAGCGGCGTTCCCTTCTCGAAAATCTCGAAAAAAACTATCCGCACCTGTTTACCGCAAGTGGCGACAGCGATGAGGAAAAAACGATCGGATGTGACGCGAACTGATATGCCTTCAAATCATTCGAGGGAACTGAGGAGATGGGTAGGCATTTGTTATGCTGCCTGCATCTTTTTGATGGGGGACAACTAAGAGAGGTCTCAAGGCACACCTTCTTCCTGTACACCCCGTCGTCGCGACCTGATATAATTATGGTTATGTTAGAAGACCGGCGGCTTTCTGGATTACGCTTTTAGGTCTTGTGCTCTTTGCCTTTGCAAAGTTGTCAGTAATCTCTCATAAAGAAATGATCAGCTTTGGTTCAAGTCTTATGAAGGATAATGTGGCTAACATCTATCGACTAGGATATTGGCTCATGATCGTTGGAATTCTTTTCACTTTTGCTTAAAGAACAAATATCGAGTTCTCCACGGCTCCTTTCTGAATCAAACGTCTCACGACCGTGATAAAATTGTGGGTATTATAAGAAGAAAGAATGAGGATTTCACAATGAAAACAACCTGCATAGCTATAACAGTAGTCCTGTTTGCTTTATTGAGTCTGAAAATTTCGTCAGCTGATGATAGACCGCAATGGGCGTCCAATAATAGTTGGATAAGAATATCGGATAATTTCGGATTCATAATTACTAAGACGCCCATCGAACCAATAGCAAAGAAGGAAACTAGGGAGGATGGCAGTACTTCTGTCAAAATGATCGAACCAGGAAATCCAAAATCATCTGGATATTTTGTAATGAAAAAAAATGGCAAATGGTTTCCGGTATATGTTGAGAATCCCATATTAACCTTCCCTGTAGACAAATAAGCATGATCAGATTCAAGGTCACTCCTTTATGCGTGATAATTCCGCATATCTTCAGTAAGTCCACTTTGAAATAATCGCAGACTCGTCAGTGCATCCAACATTTGATAGGTTGCCGGAAGAGACTTTCTTTCATAAGCTCTCTGTATGGGCACCGGATCGATTAATAGAGGTAGGTCGTGACGTAGTACGACTCTAGGTTCCTGAATCTAGCGACGGTCTGGAGGCGGCTTTCGGGTACTTTATGTTTACAAAACCTAGGCCAATTGCCTGAATATAATAAAACCAATGGTGGAGGCGGCGGGAATCGAACCCGCGTCCGAAAGCACTACTCTCAGGCTTCTACATGTGTATTCTGCCTTTTGGGTCTCGGATGATGAAACGCCGACAGAAGGGCTTTCCCTCATCCCATCCCCCTTTATCTCGCCCCGAATCCAGGGGAACTACCCGGGGCCAGCCCGCTGTCTTGCGCTTTCTCCGGAACACGGGCGATCCCGGATGAGCGTGCCGCTTAATTAAGCAGCAAGTGCCAGTTCGTTATTGGCGTTTGTGTTTGTTTCCATCTTTTTACGTGGTGATGGAGCCACGACATGCCACCTGAGCCTCATAACCCCCGTCGAGCCCTTTCGCCCCCGACTGAAAGGCCTTTGGCCTTATTTAATTATACCATATGCCACACACCTTGGCTCTTCGCCAAAATCTTTCGATCGGATAGTCAGCTTTATCATCCATTGCGCCCGTCACCTCGTCTTCATCGCCCGCTCGATCGTCCGCTTTGCCTCGCGCTCCTTTATCGTCTCCCTCTTTTCGTAAACCCTCTTCCCCTTTGCGAGACCGATTTCGACCTTCGCGTGGGAGCCCTTGAAGTATATCTTCAGCGGGATCAGGGTATATCCTTTTTGGAGCGACTTCCCCCGCAATCTCTCGATTTCTTTCCTGTGGAGGAGCAGCTTCCTCGTCCTGAGCGGCTCGTGGTTCATGATGTTGCCGTGAGAATAGGGGCTGATGTGACAGTTCAGGAGAAAGACCTCCGCATTCTTTATGAGGACGTAGCTGTCTTTCAGATTCGCCTTCCCGTCCCGGAGAGACTTCACCTCAGTGCCGAGAAGCTGGATTCCCGCCTCAATGGTCTCTTCAATACTGTAGTCATGATAGGCCTTTCTGTTCTGGCAGACGATTTTCATGTATCATTGTACCATGTTTGTCGCGCCTGAAAGCCTTGACCGTCTTCATGACTCTGCTATGCTTTATGGAGGAGTGTTAGGCTCAATGACCATAATCATAGGACAGTATTTTCGGGGCGGCATGCTGTGATTCAACCTACGCGAAAGAAGCGGCGCCGTTCCGCTGACCCCGGAAAGGCCTTCCTGGAAGAGGCCCTTCAGACAGCGATAACGGCTGCAAAGCGTGCAGGTGATATCATCCTCAAAAATCTCGGAAAGATCTCTTCGAGGGATATCCGCGCAAAGCAGGCCTTCGATTTCGTGACAAAGGTAGACACGCAGTCTGAAAGGATCATAATAGAGAAGATAAAGGCAACTTTTCCCTCTCATTCCTTCCTCGCCGAAGAGACTATGAAGTGGACGGAGACCGGAGATTTTCGGTGGATCATCGACCCTCTAGACGGCACTACGAATTACATTCACCGCTATCCGGCCTTCTCGGTCTCGATAGCTCTTGAGTATAAGAGAGAGATTATCCTCGGCGTTGTATTCGACCCCTTGAAGAACGAACTGTTTCATGCCGTGAAAGGCGGGGGCGCTTTCTTGAACAGAAAGAGGATACACGTCTCCCGCACCGGTCAGCTTAGAAACAGTCTCATTGCAACCGGCTTCCCCTTCCGAAAAAAAGAGATGATCGATCTCTATCTCAGGGCCTTCAAGGAAGTCTTCTCCGGAGTGAGTGATATCAGGCGGGCTGGCTCAGCCGCGCTCGACCTCGCATATGTCGCTGCGGGCCGTTTCGAGGGCTTCTTCGAACTCGGCCTGGCTCCCTGGGACATCGCGGCCGGAAGCCTGCTGATTCGCGAGGCCGGGGGTGCGATTACTGATTTCGGCGGCGGGAAGAAATACCTCTCGACAGGAAACATCGTCGCGGGGAATAAGCGGGTTCACGCCGAAATCCTGAAGATAGTAAGACAGGTCTTTCAGGATATCGTAAGAAGATAGTCCTTCAGCTCGTCCTCAGTGCTTCAACGATATTCATTCTCGCTGCGCGGAACGCGGGGAGCACTCCACCGACAAAACCCATGATGAGTGAGAAGAAGAGTGATTTCGAAACAATCTCGCCGGTCAGGGTGAAACTGAAGGCGAGTTCGGAAAAGGTCGCCCAGTTCATGGTCGATATCGTAATGAGCTGCATGAAGGATGCGAAGAAAAGCCCGACGATGCCACCGAGGAGTCCGAGGAAGAGCGATTCCATGATGAAGGCACCGAGAATGCTCTTCTTCTGAAAGCCGAGAGCCCGCAGGGTCCCGATCTCGGTGACACGGTTTGCGACGGCGGCGTACATCGTAATCATCGCCCCGATCACGGCACCGAGGGAGAAGATTATCGTCAGGGTCGTTCCGAGTATGCGGAGGAAACGCGCCATCACCTCCGACTGATCGGTGTAATACTTCGTCTCCCGTTTCGCCTCGACTGTAAGGCGCGGGTCGCTCTCCACGCGTGTCCGGAATTTCTCAAAGTCCGATGAATCATGCAGCCTGAAGAGGACCGAGGAATAGACGGGCCTGCGGAATGCCTGCATGAGCTGGTCGACGTCGCCCCATACCTCGGAGCTGTAGCCGGTCGTCCCGGCATTAAATATTCCGACCACGGTCCAGTCCCTCATGCCGAAGTGAATGGTCTCGCCTAGCCCGCCTCCCTTGAATCTCTTGGCGATGCTCTGACCCGCGATTATCTCGGAAGAGCCCTTCCTCGGCATCCTGCCCTCGACGAGCCTCACCTGAGGCCGAAGGAGGAGAGAATTGTCCCCGATGCCCCTGATGACCACATTGGCGAGATTGTCGCTCTCCCGCTTCGGAAGACTGATGAGAACCACGAGCTCTTTAGCCAGCAACCTCTGTCCTTCCTGCCCTATCGCCACTTCGGGCTGGGTCTCGATGATCGAGGCCTGCTGCCTCTCGACCCCGCTCTGGACCTCTGAGTTAGCCGACTTTCTGAGCACTACGACGTTGTCAATGGAACCGGTCTCGACAAGGGTCTTCCGAAGTCCCTCGACGAGCATGAGAGTAGCGGCAAAGACAAAGACGACGAGGGCCATGCCTGACGCGGTGAGAACCGTTGTCAGCCGCCGTGTCCAGAGGTTCCTGAAGCTGTAGGAAAAGGGAATGCCCATCAGCCGATCCTCCGAAGCCCGTCGGCGATGCGGATGGTCGCGCCCCGCCAGGTCGGGAAGATCCCCGCCACAACCCCGACAACGAGTGCCGCCAGAAGATCGAAATAGATGGTGGCAGGCGAAATGCTGAAGGCAGGGAAGAACTGGCTCAACTCGGTCTCCACCCAGCGGGAAGCCGGGAATGTGAGGATTATGCCGAGAACCCCGCCTATCATCGAGATGACGACCGATTCTCCGAATACCAGGCCCCCGATATGGCCCGGCCCGAAGCCGAACGTCTTCATCGTGGCATATTCCGCTATCCGCTCCCGCGCGGTCATCGCCATGGTGTTTGCAGCGACTACCATGATGATGACGATCACTACGTAGGAGACGATCTGGATCGCCACCAGAATCGCCTCCGTCATCGAGACGAAACTGAGATGGAAGGCCCTTTCCGTTTCGGTGAGTGTTTCAGCGAGTGAATTCTTGAAGAGCTTATCGACAGCAACCGCAACTTCTGCGGACAGGTTCGGGTGTGTCACCCCGATCATGAAAAAGCCGACCTGGTCGGCCCTCCTGGGGACGGTCTTCTTCAGTGTCTCGTTGAGATAATCCCAGTGGAACAGCAAGACCCGCTCCTCGGTGCTCTTCTCGGCGCCGCGGTATATACCGCGTAGGACAAACTCCCACTGGCCGGGATAGATCGTCCCCTTGAGCGTAATGAGATCGCCGATCTTCCAGCCATACCGGTCCGCCAGTTTCTTGCCGACGATGCAACCCTTCCTGTCATGAAAAAAGGCCTTCTTCTGATCGGAAGAGAGAAGGATTTCAGGGTAGAGTTCGAGGTAGTTTTTGGGGTCCACCGCGTAGTTGGCGAAGAAGTGCTTCTCATCGATATAAATCCCGCCGAACCAGTTCCCGAAGGCCACGCCCTTCACCCCCGGGATCTGGCGGATCCTGTCCTTGTACGAAATCGGCAGGGAAAAAACCAGGGAAATGGCATTTCTCGTGACAAGGCGGGTGGCGGAAGAGTTCTCGACTCCAAGGTACCAAAGGCCGACGAGGGTGCGCAGCATGCCGAAGGCGAGTATCGCGATCGCGACTCCGGTGATGGTGAGGACGGTCCGGAGCTTGTGCCGAAAAGCGTTCCGGATGAGGAACTTAAGGGCTAACATTGCTTAAGACGCCCTTTTCGAGCTGCCTGACGCGATGCGCCTTTTCAGCTGCCCTAGGGTCGTGGGTCACCATGATGATCGTCTTCCCTGATTCGATATTGAGACGGTCCATGAGACTAAGAACTTCGGCAGCTGAAACCCTGTCGAGGTCACCGGTCGGCTCGTCCGCAACGAGTATGGTCGGGTCGGTGACTACCGCTCGGGCGATCGCGACGCGCTGCTGCTGGCCTCCAGAGAGCTGGCCGGGGTAATGGTCCATCCGGTCCAGGAGGTTAACGACAGAGAGGGCGATCTCGACGTGCTCCCTCCTCTCCCTCCCGGAGAGGCCTGTCAGGAGGAGGGGGAGCTCAACGTTCTCGAACGCGGTAAGAACAGGAATCAGGTTGTAGAACTGAAAGATGAAGCCCACGTTCGTGGAGCGCCAGCGGGCAAGTTCCGTTTCCGAGAGAGCGGTAATATCGACGCCCCCTACCGTGATGACGCCGCTGTCAGCCCTGTCGATGCCCGCGATGAGATTCAGGAGTGTGCTCTTGCCCGAGCCCGACGGGCCCATGAGCGCGAGGAATTCCCGCTCGTCTATGGCAAAGCTGATGTTCTCGAGCACAGGGACGATCTGATTGCCCCTGCGGTAGGACTTGGACAGGTTCTCTATCTCGACGATCGGTCTGCCTTCCACCTATTTTTCCGCGACCTTTATCCTGCTGCCGTTTTTCACCTTGTCCAACGGCTTCAGAACCACCCTGTCACCCGCCTTGACGCCGCTGAGGACTTCAGCCATGTCACCGATTCTCCCGCCGAGGGTTATCTCCGTCTCGACCGCCCTGCCCTCCTTCACGAGGAAGACCGTTTTCTTGCCGCTGTGGGCCATCACTGCCGCCGGATTAATCGTCGTCCGCGGTTTTTCCTCGTCGCCCTTCACCGGCCTCGAGAGGAAGGCGACCTTGGCGCTCATTTCGGGCAGTATGCGTTTGTCCTTCTCGAGAAAGCTGACCTTGACCATCACCGTCGCCTTCGACCTGTCAGCGGTCGGTACGATCATATGGAGCAGACCGCGGAAACGTGATTCCGGGAATGCGTCGAGCTGGATTTCACAGGGCTGCCCTATCTTCACCTGCTCCAGATTCGCTTCGGAGACATCAGCCTCCACCTGGAGAGAGTCCATATCTGCGATCGTCACGACCGCGGCCTTTGCGTTCGCGGCGGCGCCGAAGGGCGTTATGATGTCTCCAACATCGGCGTCCTTCGTCAGGACGACGGCATCGAATGGTGAGCGGATGAGCGTGTATTCGAGCGCCACCTCCGCTCCGCGGAGCGCAGCGGCACTCGCTTTGACCGAGGCCTCGGCGAGGGCAGTTGCTGCGACCGCTTTTTTATAACGGGCCTCTGCCGCATCGTAGTCGGCCCTCGCGACATACCCTTTCTCGACCAGTTCCTTTTCCCGCCGGTAATTAAGATCTGCGTCATGCAACTCAGCCTTCGCCTCGTCGACATTCGATTTCGCGACATGCAGGTTAGCCGCAGCCTGGTCCTTCGACGCAATCAGATCATTATTTTCGAGACGGCCGATCACCGCTCCCTTTTTCACGACGCTCCCCTCTTCAACGAGGAGTTCTTCAAGACGGCCCGTAGCCTTTGAGGAGACAGCCGCCTTCCGCTGGGCCACCACATAACCGCTCGCATTCAGCAGGGTAAAGGCCTGAGACGGATATGTCTGAGCGACGTTAACGACCTCCACCTCGACCGCGGGGGTGAAAAACCCATTCGCATATAAGAAGCCCGCCAGAACAAGGAGGAGTATCGCCGCTACCGGGTAAACGTACCTCTTGCCCGGCCTTCGCCCGCCCAGCGGACCGGACTTTTCTATCTTCAGTTTCGAGAGGTCTTCATCCGCCATTCGCCACGCTCCTTCTGTCCCTCCATGTTCACGACCTAACCATTATAGCAAATCGGACGACTCTTCTTTCCCGCGACGATACTCATCCGGTCTCTCCGCGCACCCCCCCTTTCCCCGAGTGATGACCGATCCGGACATTGACATTTCAGAGGCATTTCCTTTATGCTAATCAGTCTATAACACAGTGAGGATGGTGAAGTGATGAAAACCCCGTTCGCAAAGAAGACCGAAGTCGAAAAGAAATGGTATCTCCTCGACGTAAAGGACGCGGTACTCGGGAGGATTGCGACAAAGATAGCGAATCAGCTCCGAGGGAAAAACAAGACTATCTTTACGCCGAATGTGGATACCGGCGATTTTGTTATCGTGGTCAACGCTGAGAAAGTCAGACTGACCGGGAAGAAGCTTGACGACAAGGTATACTACCACCACTCCGGCTATATCGGCGGGATAAAGGCCGAGACGGCGAGAGCCCGCATGAAGGGCAACCCAGAAAAGATCATCAGGGATGCGGTTTGGGGCATGCTCCCGAAGAACAGGCTCGGAAGGGCCATGATCAAGAAACTCAAGGTCTATAAAGGGGCCGAGCATCCCCATAGCGCGCAGAAACCTCAAGTCTTGCAATAAAATGCGTGATAACATCGAGACAACGGTGAGAAGGAGTTCAGATGGCTGAAATAAAATACAACGCAACGGGAAGAAGAAAGACGTCTATCGCCAGGGTGACGCTGGCATCGGGTACCGGTCAGATAACGGTCAACGAAAAACCGGTCGATTCGTATTTCCCGAGGGAAACCCTCAGGATGATGATCCGTCAGCCCCTCGAACTGACCGGAATGATCGGAAAGATCAATGTCCTTGCCAAGGTGACGGGCGGAGGGCTCACGGGCCAGGCGGGCGCGCTCCGTCACGGCATATCGAGGGCGTTGACGCGGCTGGACAGCGATCTGCGGCCAAGGCTGAAGAAAGAAGGCTTCATTACGAGAGACCCGAGAGAAACGGAGAGAAAGAAGTACGGCCAGAAGGGCGCAAGAAAGAGATTCCAGTTCTCGAAGAGATAATCATGGATTACCGGTCCCCTGCCGTCTGTCGGCAGCCTCGGAAATTTCTCCCCTCTGACTGATGGCGTAGCACCATGGTGAAGATAGCGATATGCGGCGGCAGCGGGTACGCGGGTGCGGAGCTCCTCCGGATACTCGCCTCTCACAAGAAGGTTACGGTAACCGCCGTAACATCCGAAAAATCAGCCGGCAGGAAAGTCACGGACATCTTCCCCCATCTCTATCGTTACGGAAATCTCACCTTTGAGCCCCTCGATGCCGAAACGATCGCTTCTCGGGCCGACCTTTTTTTTATGGCGCTCCCGCATGCCGCATCGCAGGGACCGGTTGACGCCCTCGTGAGAAAGAAGAAGAGGGTGGTCGATCTATCAGCCGATTACCGGCTCAGGGATATCCGGGTTTACGAAGAATGGTATAAGGTGCCGCACAGATTCGGAGAGACGCTCAAGAAGGCGGTCTACGGCCTCCCTGAGCTTTACCGGAAGAAGATCGCGAAGGCGACGCTCGTTGCGAATCCCGGTTGCTATCCGACGGGAGCGATTATAGGACTCTATCCCGCGGTCAGGAACGCCGCCATTGATATCGCGTCCATCGTCATAGACTCAAAGTCAGGGACTTCAGGGGCGGGCAGACAGTCAGACATCGGCTTTTCCTATTGCGAGGTGAACGAGGGGTTCAAGGCATACGGAATCGCGAGGCACCGGCACACGCCTGAAATAGAGCAGGAGATATCCCTCGCAGCGGGCCGCGATGTCAGGGTAAATTTCACGCCGCACCTCGTCCCCCTCGACAGGGGAATCCTGACGACCATCTACGCGAAGCTTTCCAAGAGTGTGGATACGGCGAGGGCGCTGAAGATATACCGGAATGCCTACGCGAAAGAACCGTTTGTGAAGGTTCTCGATGAAGGGAAGCTCCCCAATGTAAAAAATGTGAGGGGGACAAATCTCTGCGAGATCGGCATCGTCGTCAACAAGAGGACAGATACCCTCATCGTCGTTACCGCCATAGACAACCTTGTCAAGGGTGCCTCAGGTCAGGCCGTCCACAACATGAATATCATGATGGGCTTTGATGAAGGAACGGCGCTCGACTCTATCGCGCTGTTCCCCTAAACGGATTCGACGGAAACTATCTCGGGTATCCTCTGTTTCAGTGTCGCTTCGATGCCGCGCTTCAGGGTGAGGATCGACATCGGACAGGTTCCGCAGGCGCCCACGAGTTTTACCTTCACGATATTCTCCGGCGTCACGTCGACGAGTTCTACGTTGCCGCCGTCACGTTGAAGGGCCGGGCGTATCTGGTTCAATGCCTCTTCGACCTTTGATTTCTCTATCATCGCTGTAACCTCCTCATGGTGTTTATTACAGAATAGCCGAACTTCTCACAACAATCAACATCCGAACCCGCGCGGGATGCCACCGAAAAACGGTAACCGGCGAGCCCCTCACTCACTTCTTACGCGTTCAGGATCTTCGCGGCGTCTTTAGCAAAATAGGTGAGGATCATATCGGCGCCGGCGCGCTTTATCGAGGTGAGGATCTCCATCATCATCCGCTGCTCGTCGATCCAGCCGAGTTGCGCTGCTGCCTTCACGAGGGAATATTCTCCGCTCACGTTATAAGCGGCAACCGGGACATCGAACGTGTCCCTCACATCGGAAATGATATCGAGATAGGAAAGCGCCGGTTTCACCATCACGATATCCGCCCCCTCTTCGATGTCGAGGGCTACTTCCCGCAGCGCCTCTCTCCTGTTTGCGGGATCCATCTGGTAGGATCGTCTGTCTCCGAACTGGGGCGTTGATTCCGCAGCCTCACGGAACGGGCCGTAAAATGCCGAAGCGTACTTGGCGGCATAGGACATGATCGGAATACCGGGAAACCCCTCATCGTCAAGGGCGAGCCTGATCGCCTCGACCCGGCCGTCCATCATGTCGGAAGGAGCGACCATGTCCGCACCCGCCCGTGCATGGGAAAGGGCTTCCCGGGCCAGGAGCTCAAGGGTCGGCTCATTCGCCACATCGCCCTTCTCGATGACGCCGCAGTGTCCGTGGCTCGTGTATTCGCACATGCAGACGTCCGTTATCACATAGAGATCGGGAACGGCACCCTTAATCGTCCTGATGGCGTTCTGGACAATGCCCTGGTCATCATACGCGCCTGACCCCGTCTCATCCTTCTCCTCGGGGATACCGAAGAGAATTACCGAGGGGATGCCGAGCGAGTGAATTTCCCGGGCATGAGCGGCGACCTTGTCCAGGGACTCCTGGAAGCATCCCGGCATGGAGGGTATCTCTCTCTTGACGCCTTTTCCGTACGTCACAAAGAGGGGATAGATAAAATCATCAGGGGAGAGCGAGGTCTCCCTCACCATCCTCCTGATGACTTCTTT
>DASPUT010000244.1 GCA_035622735.1 Thermodesulfovibrionales bacterium
TAGCTTCTATTATACCCATACAATAGGATACCCATTTCGTCAAGACAGCCACGAAGCCGAAAAGAAACCCCGCCAAGAGGCGGGGCATCCGGAGCTGATTATTCGGGCATGCGCAATCGGGGTCAGGCCGGAACCTTCATCGCTTCCTTGAGCCAGAGAAGCCTCGACCCGTTGATGACAGAGGCGTTCACAGACTCGACCAGCTCCTCGACCTTCACATCCAGCTCTTCTCTGCGGTTGAAAGGGGCGAAGGTCACCTTCGTCTTCACTTTTGTGAGCTTCTTTGTTTCGCTCTCTTTCGCCTCTTTCATATCGGCTCCCATCGCCTTCGCGATTCCGGAGAATATCTCCCTGTGTTGACGCGCTTCGCCGGCAGGTTCGACGGCCCGACGTACACGCTTCACTCTGCCGAGGTAATCAACGATGGTTCCGTCCGCTTCGAGGAACGCTGCGGACGGAAGAACGAGGTCAGCCTGTTTCGCGAGACCGGTGAGATGAGAATTCTGGACAATGAGAAAATCAACAGAGGGCCTCGCCTGCAAAGAGACCTCACCCACCGCATAGAGGAGGTTCAACCCTCCTTCCGTCATCTCCCGGTAGGTTTTCGCTTCCGCCTTGACTCCCATGAGTAAGACCCCCTTGGCATTGCTCTCGACAGGGACAGAGACGACAGGAGCGGCCTTCAGAAGGCTTACATTGGCAGATGCCCGGTACAGGGCCGGGGATGTCAGTATCACGGGATTCTTCGCCTCGGTAAAAAACGTCGCCGCCTGATCAATCGCTTCTGTAATCAGGGCTTGAGAGACCGCCGCAGAAAGTTTCGCGTCCGCTTCAGCGCCCTTCCCTATCATCGCCTTAACCATGCCCTTCAGGGCCTCGAGCTCGTTCTCTACGAGGCTTACCGTAGCCGCCGACGCAATCTTCGTCTCCGATGCGTTGATGGCAATGAGTTTCGCGCCCCCGTGTACCCTTCTCCTTATGGCCGCGTCAAGGGCGGGTAACGTCCTCTTCCACTGGTCCGGGTCCAGACCGACGAGGATGAAGAGGTCCGCCGTTTCGAGATCCGCGCCGGTTGAGAGTAATGTCTCTTCATCCCCGTAAAGACTTACCGTGCTGTCGAGGTTCCTTGTCTTGACCACATCATGGGCCAGCCGCTTTAAGGTCAGCGCATCTTCATTGAGGATCCCTCCGGTAGTCACGAATCCGGCTTTTGCCCCTGCACGCTTCAATCCCTTGCCAGCTATCTCCAGGGCATCTTCCCACGTCGTCTCCTGCAATTCTCCATTGACACGCTTCAGAGGCGACGTGACCCTCGTGTCGGCCTCGACGCAGTCAAACCCAAACCTGCCATAAGCACAGATATATCTCTCAGGAGAACCTTCGGGGGCGCCGGCATTGACCTTCATGAGCCTGCCCTCTTTCGTGCTGACGGTTAAATCACAGGCATTGCCGCAGAGGAGGCAGACCGAGCTGACCTTGTCGTAATCCCACTCCCTCCCCTTTCTCCACCGGTCGGCTTCGAGGAGCGCATTTACCGGGCAGACATCCACACAGCTGCCGCAGAAGGTGCAACCCGAATCCTGAAGCGGTCTATCGTCGGCCGTGGTGACCTTCGAGCCTACCCCCCGTCCCATGAATTCGAGGACATTCGTACCCTGGTCCTTGCAGACCCTCACGCACCTGCCGCAGAGCACGCAGTAATCGGGGTCGCGCCGGATGAACGGATTCGCCTCGTCTATCGAAAAACCGAATTTCTTCCTCGTGAAGCTCGATTCTTTTATCTCAAAATCATAGGCGTAGTTCTGGAGATTACAGACGCCCGCCTTTGTGCAGGTCATGCAATCGAGCGGGTGCATCGAAAGGATGAGGTCTACGACAAATTTCCTCGTCTCCAATACCTGCTCGGTCTTCGTGCGGACGACCATCCCCTCCTTCACTTTCGTCGTGCAGCCGATCATCGGCGCCTTCAGACCTGCTACCTCGACGAGGCAGAGCCTGCACGCGCCGATACCCTTCAAGCCCTTGAGGTAGCACAGGTTCGGTATATGGATACCGCCCATTTCGGCGGCATCGATAAGGTTCATTCCTTCTGTCGCCTCGACCTCCTTGCCGTCTATCGTTAGTTTCACCTTGTTTGCCACTGAAAACTCCTCCTCTTCTCTTCCTGATTTTGACCCTGCATTTTCTTAACTGCTCAGACCCCTACCGGTTCCCCGCTCTTTGCTCCGACGACAATGATCGCTTCCTCGGGACAGACGTTCCGGCATGCATCGCACTTCACACATTTCTTCCGCCGTATCTCGAAGGGCAGGTAACCGCTGAGAAAGGGCTTCTTCTTTTCTCCAAAAATCGCGCTGTAATTGCACGCGTCACGGCAGAGCCCGCACATCGTGCATTTGTCCGGGACTATCCGGTACTCGATAAGCGAGGCGCATCTCCCGTCCGGACAGCGGCCCTCGATATGCTCCCTGTAGAGGCCGGTCTCCATCCAGTCGAGGATAAACTTCGCGGTGTCTTTGCCCTTCTTGCACATCGAGGCTTCAAGCATCTCTCCCGCTATCCGGCTCAGGGCGAATAGGTCGCCTTCCAACCCTTTCCCTTCAATGAGATGCGAGAGCCGTATCCTCGCCTCGTAGCTGCCCATGGCGCAGGGAAAACACCTGCCGCACATCGGGCCCGAGAGGAATTCCGTGATATAGAAAAAGGCCTTTTGGACAGGACAGGTCTTCTCCTCGGCCAGCGTTTTTATCTCTTCTACCTTCAGCTCTTTTCTTTCCATCGTATCTTTTTCGGTCATGCCTCGGCTCCTAATAAATGTCCTCTGCCATATAGATGACTTCCGGCAGCAGGTAGGAAACGAGGTCTCTGTAGGAGATCATCCCGACAATCTTCTCATCTTCCATGACCGGCAGGTGCCTGATTTTCTTCTCGGACATTACCGTAATTGCGACGCTGATGTCCGTCGACGAATCAAGTACCAGAGGATTCGGTGTCATCACTTTTTCGATCGTATCGTCCTTGAAAGAGATATTCTTCGTAAAGCAATGCATGATGTCCCTCTCCGTGAATATCCCTGCCAATTTCTTGTCATTGTCGTAAACGAGGATAGAACCCACATTGTTCCCGTCCATGACCGTGACCGCATCGGCAACGATGCATGTCGTCGTGCAGGTGACGACCTTCGACGGTTTTGCCGCCAGCACATCCTTCAGTGTCATCTTCGCTCTCCTTTCAAGCACCTCGATTTTTTCAGGAGGTACCCTAAACTGCTCTTCAAGTTTCACCACGCTCTGCTTCCTCATCTTGACCGCCCCGATAGGGCAGGCGAGAAAACAGGCCTTACATTTTGTGCAGGAATCCTGGTCGATGAAGTAATGTTCCCTTGTCTCCTTCACCGCGCCAAAGGCACAGGCCTGCTTGCAGAGGCCGCAGCTGAAGCACTCGGCGGTGTTTATGGCAAAGACGCCCATACCACGGCAGACATTCGCCCTGCAGAATTTGCCGTAAATATGCTCCTCGTATTCATCCCTGAAATACTTTATCGTACTGAGGACCGGATTGGGCGCGGACTGACCGAGGCCGCAGAGGGAGCCCCTCTGGATGAGTTTTCCGAGTGCGATGAGCCTCTCAAGGTCTCCGTGCTCACCCAGACCGCAGGTAATTTTTTCGAGGATCTCGAGCATCTGGTATGTGCCGATGCGGCAGGGAGGACATTTCCCGCACGACTCCGATTGTGTGAAGGAGAGGAAGTATTTCGCGACGTCCACGATGCAGGTATCCTCATCCATGACGACCATTCCGCCCGACCCCATCATCGAACCGACCTTCGAGAGGGAGTCGAAATCAACGGGGATGTCGAGCCGACTCGCCGGGATACAGCCTCCTGAAGGACCACCTGTCTGGACGGCCTTTATCTGCTTATCGTTCAGTATCCCGCCCCCTATATCGAAGATGATCTCCCGCAGGGTCATGCCCATCGGCACCTCGACGAGTCCGGTATTCTTCACCTTCCCCGTCAGGGCAAAGACCTTTGTTCCCGGAGACGTGACCGTTCCGATCGACCGGAACCAGTCGGCCCCCTTCTCGATAATCGGCGGAACGCAGGCGTAAGTCTCGATATTGTTCAGGTTGCTCGGGTAACCCCAGACTCCGCCGCCGGGCTCGGACAGCCTCGGCGGACGCGGCCTCGGGAATCCCCGCTCTCCCTCAATGGAAGCGATAAGGGCCGTCGACTCACCGCAGACAAACGCGCCCGCCCCTTCCCTCACATCGAGGTGAAAGCTGAAATCGGTACTGAGAATGTTCTTGCCGAGCAGTCCCATCGCCTCGGCCTGCCGTATCGCATGCTTGAGGTTCTTTACCGCTAAGGGATATTCGTGCCTCACGTAAACAAATCCGTATCCTGCGCCGATAGCATATGCGCAGAGGAGCATTCCCTCAAAGAGGCTGTGGGGGTCTCCCTCCATGATAGACCTGTCCATGAACGCGCCGGGGTCGCCCTCGTCTCCATTGGCTATGACGAATTTTATGTCGCCTGGCGCGCTTCTCGTGTGATGCCATTTCTGACCGGCCGGGAATCCCGCCCCCCCTCTCCCCCTTAACATCGCCCTGTCGATCTCATGGAGAACATCGTCGGGACTCATCGAAGAAAGCGCCTTCTCGAGAGCCGCATATCCACCCACAGCGATATAGTGATGGATATTCGTGGGGTCTATCTTGTCATTGTTTCTCAAGGCGATTCTCACCTGTTTCTTGTAGAAGGGGAGATCGAGCATCTCCGTCGTCGGGTCGCTCATGAAATCTTCTCTATAGAGGGCCTGCCGGTAAGGGGTCCGGCTCATGAACGTATAGTTTATGAGCG
>DASPUT010000245.1 GCA_035622735.1 Thermodesulfovibrionales bacterium
TCTTCGTTGTGATAGAATATCGCAGCCCTATACTGGCGTGACCACGAAGTTCTCCTCGGGTCGTGCCCCTTCCAGAAGATGTCGAGCAATTCTCTATAGGAGATGCGGGATGGATCAAAATCGATCTGAACCGCCTCGGAGTGATCTCGCAGGTCGTGATAACTCGGATTCTTCTTCGTGCCTCCGGCGTATCCCACCCGCGTCCGGACAACACCGGGCAGGCTCCCAAACTGGGAGTCGGAACCCCAGAATCAGCCCAGCGCAAAGGTAGCTGTTTCGAATTTGCCCGAAGGATCAGTATCCGAAGACGGCAGGCCGATGCCGGCCTCGGTATCATCGTGTCTCGTCGACATATTCACACCTCCCCCTAGAATGATGACGGCGACAGCGGATATTACTGCGCCCACAAGGACTCTGCTGGAAAAGTCCAACTTCATAATTAAAAATACCCCACCTTCATGAAGAAATTATGAAAAGAACCTGTCACTCCGGGACAGGTTAAACGAATTGAGGGATGACGCAGCCGGGATGTTATTATAGGAGGTGCAAAATAGTCAGAGTCCGAACACGGGAAAAGCCTCATTTTATCGGTGGGCAACGGCTCTCGCTCTCATCACGATCTTCTATAATCTCGTTGAGGGGCTGGTCTCCGTCTTTTTCGGCATCGAGGACCGGACAGTCGCCCTTTTCGGTTTCGGAATGGATTCTTTTGTTGAGGTAATATCAGGTGCCGGGATATGGCACATGATCCGGAGGATGAGAAGAAACAGTTCCGAAGACCAGGGCAGATTCGAGGGCACCGCTCTCAGGATTACCGGAACCGCATTTTATATCCTCACCATCGGGTTGGTGTTCACCGCGCTTGCAGATATTTACAAAGGCCGTAGGCCCGCAACGACCCTGTGGGGCATCGTCGTGGCTGCCGTTTCGATCGTAACGATGTGGATGCTTATTCATTACAAGGTGAAGATCGGCAAGCGGTTTTCGTCCCGGGCGCTACTTGCCGATGCAGCCTGTACGAAGACATGTCTCTATCTTTCGATCGTACTCCTGATCGCAAGCTTTGGTTATGAAGCGACCGGCCTTGGCCTGATGGATTCTCTTGGTGCCATCGGTATCGCCATCTTCTCTTTTCAGGAAGGACGCGAGGCGTTTAGAAAGGCAAGGGGAGAATTGTGCTGCTGCGGCGCTCAGTGCAGCGATCTCAATAAAGGTTAGCACCAGAGCATTATTTGGGAGGAAGTTGACGGAGGAAACGGCAGAATCATGAAGAAACGCGATAAAACGAATGGAGCAGCCGGCAGTGACTATGGCTGCCCGTTCATCGTGTAGCCGAGCTTTTCTATGCTCTCCTTCGTTATCTTCAGGATGTCCTCTTCACTGATTCTTGAGCCGTCAAAACTGATTACGATCTTTCCCTCCCCCACTTCGATAGAGTCAACACCGTCCATCTTGCCGATAAACCGCCGCAGTGCGAGAGAACATTCTTCGCAGAACTCCTTCTGAACCGTTACCGAGACGTTCTTCATATCGATCTTTTTGAAAATACCCGCTCTACCGCGCCGAGAAGGGATTATCCCTGGTGTCCCTTCGTCAAGAGAGAGAAGAGGGTGGCTATCATTACGCCGAATATGCCGCCGAGGAATGATCCGACGGCGCCGATGAACCCCACAACGACAACGACGCCCGTGATGACGGGGAGAGAGTTCTTCCCGAACTGCCTCCCGAAGAGAGCGCCGAGGTCATGGGCGACCGCGTCCCGCCAGCCGCTCCCTATGGCGCCTCCGAGAAAGAAGTCCATGCTGAGCGCGACCGTCACTCCCAGTATCCCTCCCGCGATGCAGCCGATGATGAATACTTTCTTCATCTCTTATGATCCCGGAACCGGCGAACCCATAATCACGGCTCATTCCCCTATCCCGTACTTTTTCAATTTCCGGTAAAGGGTCGCCAAGTCTATGCCGAGTATCCTCGCCGTCTCCTCCTTATTCCTGTTCTGCGTATTATAGACAGTCTCGATACGGGACTTTTCGAAGTCCTCGATGGATATCTTCAGGGGAGAAACTCCCTGCTGCTCCCTGAGGACGCTTTCGTTCTTCTGCATCTTATCGGGCAGTTCACGGGCTGTGATAACCTCTCCGGGAGACAAAACCACCGCCCGCTCGATCACGTTCTTAAGTTCCCTCACATTCCCGGGCCACGGATACTGCATGATATAGCGCATCGCGCCGTTTTCGACCCCCTTGACCGCCTTCTTGTTCTCCTCGGAGAACTTCTTTATGAAAGAGTTCACGATAAGGGGGATGTCGTCCCTTCTCTCCCGCAGGGGCGGCACCCGCACTTCGATGACGTTCAGCCGGTAAAAGAGGTCCTCCCGGAAGGTCTTTTCCCTCACCTTCTGCTCAAGATCCTGGTTCGTCGCCGTTATCAGCCTGACATCGATCACCCGGGAACGGGTGTCGCCGAGCGGGACGACCTCGGACGATTCGAGAACCTTCAGGATCTTCGCCTGGAGATTGAGGGGCATATCGCCGATCTCGTCGAGGAAGAGCGTCCCCTGATGGGCCATGACAATGAGACCGGGTTTATCCGCCACCGCTCCGGTAAAGGCCCCCTTCTTGTATCCGAACAGCTCGGACTCGAGGAGCCCCTCGGGTATGGCGGAGCAGTTTATCGATATGAACGGATTGTTCCTCCTCGGACTGTTACAATGAATCAGCTCGGCGATGAGCCCCTTTCCGGTTCCGCTCTCCCCGAGGATCAGGATGTTGCTCTTCGTCGGTATCACCTTCTCGAGGGTTTCGAAGATCTGCATCATCGCCGACGATTCGGCGATGATCTCCTTGTATCCGAGCCGCTGGCTCAGCTGCTGCTTCAGCGCGATATTTTCCTCCACGAGTCGTTTCTGCTCGAGCACCCTCTTTATCGTGAGTTTGATCTCTTCGTTGTGAAAGGGCTTCTGCACGTAGTCATAGGCACCCTTCTTCATCGCCGTAACCGCTGACTCGACGGACGCGAAGGCGGTCATGATGAGCACCTGGGTATCGGAACTCAATTCCTTCGCCTTCTCGAGTACGGCAAACCCGTCCACTTTTTCCATCTTGAGGTCGGTGAGGACGACATCGAAGTGTTCCTTCCCGAGCTTTTCTATCGCCTCTTCACCGCTGTAGGCAAGGGTGACCGAATATCCCTCGTGTCTGAGGAGGAACTCAAGGGCCTTGCAAATATCTTTTTCGTCGTCTACTACAAGGATCCTCGGTTTCATTGATCTCCGTTACCGTGCAGGCTCACCGTAAATTTTGTCCCCTTGTTCGGTTCGGACTCTACGGTCAGATCGCCGTTCAGTTTCTTGACGATACTATAACTCACCGCCAGTCCCAATCCCGTGCCCTTCTCCTTCGTCGTGAAGAAGGGGTCGAATATCCTCGAGATGTTCTCCCTCTTGATTCCGATTCCGGTGTCCTCGAATCGGATCACGATAGAACCGTCATCAACCCGGCTCCTGATCGTGAGCGTCCCTCCATTCGGCATTGCATCCACGGCATTGAGGATGAGATTGACAAACACCTGAGAAAGCTGGCTCCCGTCGGTCGCGATGTCCGGCAGGTCGGGGGACAGATCCCTGACGATCGAGATCTCCTTCGCCCTCTTGTCGTACTGGATGAGCGAGAGGGAAGTCTCTATGAGGTTATTCACCTTCCACTTCTTCAGTTCGACGGGCGCCATTTTCGAGAAGCCCGAAAATTGTTTCAGTATGTCGGCTATCCTATTGATGTGGAAATAGATCGTCTCGAGACTCTCCTTCTTAAACTCATCCTGCTCCATATCCTTTAATATCTGGACGAAAGAAAATACGGAGGTGAGCGGATTCCCTATTTCGTGGGCGACTCCCGCGGTCAGTCTGCCGAGGGATGCGAGTTTCTCCGAATGCATCATCTGATCCTCCATCCTCTTCATCTCCGTCACATCCTGGATGAGCCGGATGCAGCCGTGCAGTTCTCCGTCTTCGCCCCTCACTGGAGCGGTGGTCAGCTGATAGAATTTATCCGTCCTTCCGAGAAAATTCGAAACGATCTCCGTCTGCATCTCATTCAGGACATATGAGCCGACGACGGTGAAATCCGTGAAGACATCGTTGCTCTTCGTTCCGGTAATGTCTTGCCCCGCCAGCTCGTGCATCGCCTGGTTTACCCATTTAATTTTTCCCTCGTTATCCGTCAGGACTATGCCGCTCCCGATTGCGCTGACGATCGTATTGAGCTTCTCCTTCTCTGATGAAAGCTCCTGCGTCCTCCTCGCGACCTCCCGCTCGAGATTCTCGGCATACCCCTCGAGTTCCACCTGGTGGCGAACCGCCTCTTCCGCCTTCACCTTCTTTCGGTGAAAGACGATCAGCATCGCCGATACGATGCTCGTGGTCGCAAAGATGGCGATGATCAGCCACGAGTAAAACTTCATCGCCCTCTGAATCGATATCGTCACCTCAGAGTAAGGAGCAGAGACGGCCACGATCCACTTCAGCGGTCCGATCGGTGCGACGGAGTAAGCAAGGACCTTGTCTTCACCTGACGGGGCGAGATAGATGCCGAAGTGTTCAACCCTGCCTTCTATAATCTTCTTCTCGATTTCGAAGGACCTGTGACAGGTGAAACAGGAAGCCCCGGCTTTGTAAAGGTTTCGCCCCATCATCCCCGGCTGCGTCGGATGGTAGAGGAGGTCACCCTTGTCATCCATCATCCAGGCATATCCTCTCGACCCCGACTTAATCGGAGCGAGGAACTCACGGGCCATTTCCTGAATCCCGATGCCGAGGATAACGGCACCATCGAATATACCCTCCCGGCATATCGGCGCGGTCATGTAAAGAGTCTGATCTTTCTGCTCCATGATGACTTCATTCGAACATGTCCCTGCCTTTTCCGACAGGGATTTGATGTCCGATTTTTTGATCGCTCCCTTCCCCTTCGAGAAGAGAACCTCGCCCTCCTTATTGAGGAAGATGAGATCCGTGCTTACGCTTTCCCTCTCTCTGAAAAGTTCATCGGCAAGCCAGAGGAACCCCTTTCTTTCGTCCATCCGGAGGCCCGAAATGAAGCGGGCGGTATGGACAAGATGACCCCTGAGATCATTGATGTAGGACTGGATATTCGAGGCCTGGGCGTTCGCGAGGAGCAGCTGTTGCTTGTTGAACTGTTCCGCCATCTCCATCTGGAGCGTATTCTGGAAAAAGATATTAAGCGTAATGAGCGATGAGACGATTATCGCAAGAATGCCGATGATGAGCACGTAACCCTTCATAGTCCCCTATAATAACAGATAACGAGCCTTCATTTTTTCCGATGGAAGGTCTTGTATCCTCTCTCCGGGCAGGATAAAATTCCTCCGTACTCCTTCAGAGCGGCAGATATGCCACCGGGTTCAGATCCTCTCCCCTTGTGTCATTCTCCATAAAGTGGTGGTACCCCGCGGCAGCGATCATCGCTGCATTGTCTGTGCAGAGCTGTACGGACGGACTAAATACCTTCACTTCCCTCTCTTGAGCCATGCGCACGAACGCACTTCTCAGCGCGCTGTTTGCAGCCACTCCACCCGAGAGGGTGACCCTTCCGACCCGTTCCTTCCGGATGGCCCACTCGGTCTTTCTCACGAGGACGTCGACCACCGCCTGCTGAAAGCTGGCGCAGACATCCTGCAGCCGAGTCTTATTCCCTTCCCGGTGATAGTTTGCGACCGCCGTCTTCAGGCCGCTGAAGCTGAAATCGAGG
>DASPUT010000246.1 GCA_035622735.1 Thermodesulfovibrionales bacterium
GTCGTCTCCGGGTTGCCGAACATGACACCGATCTTCATCCGTATCTGATTGATAAAGACGACGGTTGAAAGAGACTTTGATATCGCTGCAGTGAGTTTTCTCAATGCCTGGCTCATGAGCCTCGCCTGAAGACCGGGCAGGGAATCTCCCATATCGCCCTCAATCTCGGCCTTCGGGACAAGGGCAGCGACGGAATCTATCACGATAATGTCGACCGCTCCGCTTCTCACGAGGGCCTCGGTCACTTCAAGTGCCTGCTCGCCCGTATCGGGTTGCGAAACGAGGAGGTCTTCAACTTTCACCCCGAGCTTCTGTGCATAGGTTATATCGAGGGCATGTTCGGCATCGATAAAAGCCGCCACACCCCCCGCCTTCTGGGCTTCGGCAATCGCGTGAAGTGCGAGGGTAGTCTTTCCTGAAGACTCGGGGCCGTATATCTCGATGACCCTTCCCCTCGGGTATCCTCCGATACCTGTGGCATTATCCAGGGTGAGTGAGCCTGTAGATATCACCTGTATGCCCTCTGCGACGCCGTCTGCGCCGAGCTTCATGATGGCTCCCTTCCCGAAGTTCCTCTCGATTTGAGAGATCGCCATCTCGAGTGCCTTTATCTTCTCCTTACCGGTCATTTTTCCTCCTTCTTAAGGTTAAATTCAGCGATCGCCGCATATTCCGCACCGCCTGGTTTCAGGTCGCTTTTCATCAAAAGAAATGACGCGACTTCTATATTACCAAAGTCTTTATCTCTCTGCTCTTCCATTCCTCTGAGAAGGGAGTCCAGGTTCCTAGAAGACCTGACCCTTCCTACCGTCAGATGAGGAGAAAAACGCCTCTTTTCTTTATTATAACCGAGACTTGCTAGATTTTCCTCAACAGTTTCTTGAAGTTTACTAAGCTCCTGACCGCCTCCAAAATCTATCCAGACAACACGGGGCTTCCTCCTGTCCGGAAAGAGACCGGTTCCTGAGAGGTGAACCGTAAAAGGCTTATGGAGAGAGGATATATTCGAGAGCTTCTCTTTTATATCCGGGAGGAGATATTCCTCCGTATCTCCCAGGAATTTTAAGGTAATGTGAAGATTCTCCGCACGAACCCATTTCACATCTGCACCGCTCTTCCCGAGATAATCAATAAAAGAAGAGATCTCTTTCCTAATGACGGCATCAAGGGGAATGGCGATAAAACATCTTATCCCCATACCTCAACAACCTCCCTGAGGAGTTCGAGCGCAGACAGAGCGGCCTTCTTCTTAATCTCTTCTCTTTCTCCGTCGAATAACATCCCCCTCGAAACGGTCTCAGCTTCGCGATCGACAGCGATATAGACGAGACCGATTTTCTTGTCTTCCATCGGCTCGGGTCCAAGGTTACCGGTTATCGCGAGGGAATAGTCGGTTTTTCTCTTTTTCCGAATAGCCACGGCCATGGCCCGCGCCACTTCATCACTGACGGCCCCGTGGTTCCTGATTAAGGATTTTCTTATTCCGAGAATCTCGACCTTCGACGAGGCGGAGTAACTGACAACGGAGGAGTCGAAGAAGAGTGACGCGCCGGGAAGGGTTGTCAAGAGATGGCTGATAAACCCTCCCGTACAGGACTCGGCGACGCTCAGCCGCAGTCCGGAACCTTTGAAACTAGCATGGATCCTTTCTACTAAGTCTCTGTCAGTGCTTTCCATACCTGTAAGACGATGTTTGTATAAACCCCTGCCAATACGTCATCTGCCATAATGGCGATCCCTCCGGGAAACCGCTCTATTCTCCTGAGGGCAGGCGGTTTTAGTATATCGAAAAACCTGAATAAAAGAAAGGCTGAGAGGTAGTAGGGCAGACGGGCTGGGAGCAAGAGGACAGAGACGATGTATCCTGCAAATTCGTCTATGACGATATGGCTGCTGTCCTTCTCGTTGAGAACCTTTTCAGCATGATGGGCGGAGATGGTGCCGATGCAGAGCGCGGCAATGAGGAGATAAACCGTCGCGACATCGTCAGGCTTCAAAAGCGCAAAGAGGATCGCAGCAACGAGCGAACCCCAGGTACCCGGCGCTGCGGGGAGGTAGCCGACAAAACCTAAGGTCGCGACATATTTTAGGAGCGATCTCAATCCGAAATTCTTATCCCGTCAACTGCATCCTCTTCTTCCTATCCTTCGACGATCCTATAGCTGACGGCGATCTCCACCGAAGCATCGATCGTCGCCTTGACAGAACAGTATTTTTCCATCGAGAGGTCAATGGACCTTTTCACCGCCTCTTCCGAAAGGTCCCGGCCGGTAACGACGAATTCGAGGCTGATTTGGGTGAACTTCTGGGGATGGCTCTCAGCTTTAGTGCCCTTCAAGAAGATTTCGAGCCCTTTCACTTCCTGTCTTTTCTTCTTCAGAAGAGAGATGACATCCATGCCGGAGCAGCCACCGAGTCCGATGAGGAGGAGTTCAGTCGGTCTGACCGCCGTATTCCTTCCACCAAAGGTCGTATCGCCGTCCATGACTATGGCATGCCCGGATGAGGCCTCGCCGACAAACTGAAGGCCGTCAATGTATTTTACCCTCGCTTCCATTTCGTCAGCTCCTTTCCGTATCTCGCGACAAACTCAGGACGGAGATTCCGCGCTCGTTTTCGCATTTCGCCCGGCCGGGAACGATCGTTGAGAAACGGCATTACGGATATGTCAGTTGTAGCCGCTGTATGGTCTGAGACCTTCCCGTTTTCTCGTCTATTTCGAGAGCGACCGCAGAAAGAATCCCCGCCCCTTTTGCGGTTTCGAACCTCAGGGGCATCTGGAGGAGAAATCTCTCGATGATCTGCTCCTTCTCTATTCCGATCACTGAAACCGACGGCCCGGTCATGCCCGTGTCGGTAATATACGCCGTCCCGCCGGGGAGTATCTTTTCATCGGCAGTCTGCACGTGCGTATGGGTGCCGAGAACAGCGCTCACCTTTCCGTCCACAAAATAACCGAAGGCGATCTTTTCCGATGTCGCCTCTGCGTGGAAATCTACGATGATACAGTTCGTCTCGGAACTGATTCGCTCGATCTCTGCCAAGCCCGTCCTGAAAGGACAATCGATGTTCGCCATGAATACCCTCCCCGAAATATTGATCACGGCAATTTTCACCCTTTCGAGTGCGTAAAGGACGCTCCCATAACCGGGCACCCCGGGGGGATAATTAAGCGGTCGAAGGATCCTGTTCTCTTTGGCAAGGTACGGCAGCGATTCCTTCTTATCCCATATGTGATTCCCGCTCGTGATAACATGAACGCCGCTCGCGAAGATTTCCGCGGCAACGGTTTCGGTGATTCCGAAGCCTGCCGCGGCATTCTCGCCGTTCGCGATGACGAAGTCAATCTTGTATTTCGCCACGACCGAAGGAAGAAGGGCCTTAAGGGCATTCCTTCCGACCTTACCGACGATATCGCCTATGAAGAGGACCTTCACGCTGGATAATACCTTACGGAATCGCGAAAGATCTCCTCTTCCTCATTTCGCATACTCCACAAATCTCGATTCCCTGATGACCGTCACCTTGATCTGTCCGGGGTAGGTCAATTCAGACTCGATCTTTTTTGAGAGGTCTCTCGAAAGCACTGATGCCATATCATCCGTGACATCTTCCGGCTTTACGATAATCCTGACCTCCCTGCCGGCTTGAATGGCATAGCATTTGTCGACACCTTTGTATGACAATGCCATCTGTTCGAGTTTCTCGAGTCTCTTCAGATAGTTCTCGATGCTCTCCCTCCTGACGCCGGGTCTCGCTGCGGAGAGCGCATCAGCAGCCGCAACAAGGGCAGCCTCGACCGTGGCCGGCTCTCCCTCACCATGGTGAACCTGAATGGCGTTGACGACCTTGAAGTTCTCACCGTGTTTCTTTGCGACATTCGCGCCGATTTCCTGATGGGATCCTTCAATCTCATGGTCGATTGCCTTGCCGACGTCGTGGAGGAGTCCGCCGCGCTTGGCCAGTTTTATATCGACGCCGAGTTCAGCAGCCATCATGCCGGAGAGATAGGCGACTTCTCGCGAATGCTGGAGCATGTTCTGTCCGTACGATGTACGGTACTTCAGCCTTCCGAGAAGTCTCACGAGTTCCGGGTGGATCCCGGAAAGCCCGAGATCGAAGATCGCCTTTTCTCCCTCTTCTTTAATCGTCGCGTCGACGTCCTTCTTGATCTTCTCGACGACTTCCTCAATCCGTGTAGGATGTATCCTGCCGTCCGCAATCAACTTTTCGAGCGAAAGTCGGGCTATCTCCCTCCTTACGGGGTCGAAGGCGGAGAGCGTTACGAGTTCCGGGGTGTCGTCGACAATGAGGTCAACACCGGTGGCAGCCTCGAGGGCCCTGATATTGCGGCCTTCGCGACCGATGATTCTCCCCTTCATCTCGTCGTTTGGCAGGTTCACGGCGGTCACCGTCCCATCGGCAACATAGTCGCTCGCATACCGCTGGATTGCGGCGCTCACAATCTCTTTGGATTTCTTTTCTGCGATCTCCCTCGTTTCATCCTCGATCCGTTTGGCGAGTTTTGCTGCCTCAAAGCGTGTTTCTTCCTCCACTCTCCTCAGGATCTCCTGTCTCGCCTCCTCGGCACTCGTGCCGGAAATCCTTTCTAAGGCAGTGAGCTGCTCCTTTATGATCTGATTGTAATGGGTCTCTCGGTCGTGGATCGCGCGCTCCCGCGAGTTGTGTTCCTTCTCCCTCTTGTTGAGCTCGTGTTCTCTCTTTTCGATCTGGTCGAACTTTCTCTCCAGGGCCTCTTCTTTCTGCCTGACCCGCTTGTCGAGCTGGTTAAGTTCCTGCCGCCTCTCCCTGATCTCCTTTTCAGCCTCTGATTTGGATTGGAATACCGAGTCCTTTGCCTCTAATGCCGCTTCCTTTTTTATTGCGTCAGCTCTCTTTTTCGCTTCCTCGACGAGTTCATCCCGCTCTTTCAGGATTGTCAGACGCTGGTTCCGGATAGAACGTTTGTATACGAGGCTCAAGAGAATACCAAGAACCGTGCCGACAGCGACGGAGATGAGTAGATATCCGGTATCGATCATCGGATATAGTCCCCCTTTCGTTTAGTGGTTCAAGGGAGGGAAGGTTCCTGGCTTCTTGAGCTTACGCGGGGTTGGCTTCTGAGATTGCTGAATATCGGGGGTCTCGGTCATGGCGACGATACCCAAACGGGCATTCTGGAGCTCCTCCTCTTGACACGCTGAATAGAGGCGCTCCACAAGACTCCTTTATTTTATTATCTATAATTCTCAGAAGAGTGAAAACGAAAACAACAAGCCAGATAAACCCGCCCTGCCGTGCAGACGAAAAATCAGATCCGCCTATGTCATAGGTGGGTGTCCCGGAAGAGTCATTAGGCTTCTGGGCATGACGCTCAGCATGCACACCGAACTCTACACTCAGACTCCCAAAAGATCTAATTTGCCGGATCAACTCTTTCGCCTTTCACAAACAGGGCAGGCAACCACCCCTTTTTCATGGGTCCTCCACAGAACCTATCTATTTATACCAAAAAAGAAGGGGTTTGGGCAAGAGGAAAATGGTCGTCTCGGTTGACGCGACAAGACAAGAGAAGGATCAGAAAATTCAGGAAATAATGATGCCGGCATACCCGACAACATGATCGTAATCGCCGCTCACTTCGGCAGAAGTGGCGTATCTAATGAGCTTCGCCACGCTTGCGCCGAGACTCTTCACGGCATGGAGCATCACCGTTGCCGGCAGGTAGCCGCACATGGATATCTCTTCTCTCTTGACCGTCCTATAGAGTCCTTCGGGGTCGAGCGATACCATCCTGTCAATGGCCATTTTATCCTTCCTCCGGGCGGTATCATCGGACAAGTAGTGACTCATATCCGAACTTGCGACGATCACGACAGGGTAGGGGACCTCACGAATCGATTTTGCGATCCCCTCACCAAGGAGCTTGCAGTCTTCGGGCGTGGCGGACATGATCGTCAACGGCACGATCTTTGTTTCCTTCGAAAAATACGTGATGAAAGGCAACTGCACTTCGAGGGAATGCTCAAAGAGATGGGCTTGTGTGTCGCTCGAGACCATCGGCACATTCGCCAGGATCTTCCGTGAAAGCCTTTCATCGACGTTCAGCACACCGGTAGGAATCTCCCACTCACCATGGTCCATGAGGGCCATGTGAGCGCCAAGTCCCGTATGATTCGGTCCTATGAGGATAAAGGTCTCCGGGAATAGGATCTGCGAATAGACGGAACCCGCTACTGATCCTGAATAGATGAGACCGGCGTGAGGAGAGAGTATTCCTAAAGCGTTTTGTTTGGCGGGGTTCCGGGCATCAACATACTGCTGGACCTGATGGTTTAGTTTGACCGATGTCCCGTGGTAAAACTGCCCTGCTACTGCTGGCCGCCTCCTCATTCTTGTCGCCTCTCATTTGAGAATACCCGATTATCAAACAAGTTGCAAGAGTCGGGAGCTGATCGGCAGAATCGGAAGCGCGAGCACAAGCGGAGCAGCGAACCGGAACGAGAGAAAGCGTCTTGTACGAAACGGCACTGCTGAGGCTACCTCTTCACCGCCTTCATCAACCGCTCGTACTTCTCCGCACCGACGCATTCCCGCGCAGCCGGGCACCACTGCAGACAGGTCACCCCCAGATCCCGCGAAATCGTTTTGCCGCACTTCTTGCAGGCGGTTTCGGTCTCATCGCTCCACATCTCGTTGGATGTTTCGCACCAGAAACAGATGATCTCCTCAGGGTAGGGGTTCCGTATCTCTTTGGATCCTGGACAACTCTCTTTCAGCATGTTTCTAGTTTATCAGATTTTTCCGAGAAGGCTATGAGATAGATCATACGCTCCACCTTTGCTGAGAACGGAGAAAAGCGAAAGCTATTCGAAGGGAGTGGTCCGACTCAGTCGGTCCACCGCGAGAAAAGCTTATGTGCTATGCCGAAGGAATCGAGAATCTTTCCCGCAACGAAATCGACGATATCATCGAGGTCCTTCGGCCTGTGATAGAATGCCGGAACAGGCGGCGCTATCGTCACGCCGAGCCTTGCGAGTCTGAGCATATTCTCGAGATGTATCGCGCTGAAGGGCATCTCACGCGGCGAAAGGAGAAGCTTCCTTCCTTCTTTTATCGTTACATCGGCAGCCCGCTCGATGAGGTTGTTTGCGTAGCCGCAGGCGATGCCGGAAAGGGTCTTCATGGAACAGGGGACAACGAGCATCCCATCCGTGATGAAGGAGCCGCTTGAGAGGGAGGAGGCGAGATCGCTTTCCCTATGATAGGAGATCTGCTTCGAGCGGAAGTGACCCCTGATCTTCTTCTCTATGCCTGAGGGAGTGTCCGCCGACCAGTCGATGCCCGTTTCGTGTTTGATGATCGGGAAAGACTGGGATGAGATGATGACATGGACTTCGGTTGACCCGACGAGCTGTCCAAGGACCCTGATGCCGAAGACAGACCCGCTTGCGCCTGTTATCGCGAATACGTATCTCTTCACAGGCAGAGTTCTTCTGAATCGAAAACCCCTGACTCCTTAAGCTCGTGTAAAATGCGATGCGCCTCCAGGCCCGCCTCACGATCCATCTTCTGAATCGCAAATCCAGCGTGAATAAGCACGAAGTCGCCGACTCGCACCTCCTCGGGAAGGAGAAGGAGGCTCACCTCCCTCTGCGCGCCGCCGATGCTGATCGTGGCTATCGAATCATTCAGACTGATAATTTCTGAGGGGACCGCGAGACACATGCTATATTCCACTCCTTCAATTTCTGGATCGTCATCGCTATCACATCTTTCATTTTATCACGGATCGTGTCGGTCATTTCGAGTCCCAGCTCAAGGGACTGCGGTTGCACGCCGATGAGGCAGAGCTTCGACGGCGTCAGGTCCTTTAACTTGGCGGCGAAGAGGAGATCGGAGAGTCCGATGTGATGAACGGACAGCTTTGAGAAAAGGGAAGAGGGAATCGCATCTCCCTCCAGAATACCAACATAACCCGGCTCTTTCCGGAAATCCACGGCGTCGATGATGAGGATCTTTTCCTTGCCTTCAAAAAAATGGAGGAGGTCGAGGCCAAGCGTGCCACCATCTATGATTTCAATTTCAGGAGAGAAATCATATCTCTCCCCTATGGTGTTCACCGCATGAACCCCGACCCCTTCATCCTTGAGCAGAATGTTGCCGAGACCTATGAGCGCGGTCGTCAAGGCCTTTTATGCCTTTCTCGACTTGTATCCGCTGAAGATTGAGCTCATGAGGCCGTTTCTCTCCATGATGTCGTTATGCCAGCCGATGTAGATATGGAGGATAACGAAGACGGCGATGAGCCACATGATACAATGGTGGACGAGTCTCACCGTACCCTCATTCATTATGGCAAAAAGCCAACCGCCCAGCAGAGTCCACAATGCTCCCGCATGGCTCTGCGAATAAAGCGCAAAACCCGTGAGTATCTCGATCACGAAGAGGATGATGAGGAAGAAGTAGGTGAGTCCGGCGATGCCGGTATGGCCGATCGACTCAGGGCAATGCTCTCTCAGGAAGCAGTAAAACTCCGCGGTCCCGTAGAGATTCTTTCGTCTCTCGCTGCTGATCGGGAGAAACTGATCCCAATGAGAGTAGCGGTTACCCACGAACCACCAGTAAATCCGTACCAGGACGGCCATAACAAAGACATAGGCCGCAATGAAGTGGATGAACCGGAACTTCGCCATGATGAGCTGCTTCTCTCGAACGGCATTGATAAAGGGAGCGCCGATGTAAAAACCGGTTATCGCCAATGTCAGGATCGCAGCGAAATTGAGCCAATGCGTCAGTCTTACAGGAAACTCCCAGACATATACCCTTTTTAACATGGCCGCCTCCTATAACGCCTTAACCTTTATTAACTCATTCTTCTCCGGATCGACGACATGAATGGCGCACGCCATACAGGGGTCGAAGGAATGAATCGTCCTGAGTATCTCCAGGGGCTTGGCAGAGTCTTTCATCGGCGTTCCAACGAGGGCTGCTTCATAGGGGCCGGGATTACCTTTTGCATCCCTCGGCGAAGAATTCCAGCCGCCCGGGACAACGCACTGGTAGTTGTCGACCTTTCCGTCCTTGATCACGACCCAATGGCAGAGCGAACCACGGGGTGCCTCATGGAAGCCGAACCCCTTCGCCTCTTTCGGCCAGGACGAGGGCTCCCACTTTTCAGGATTATGGATGCGGAGGTCTCCGGACTTGATCTTCGCATCGAGTTCGCCGATCCATACGGGGAGCATCTCTGAGGTGACGAGTGTCTCGATACCCCTGGCCGCAGTCCTTCCGAGGGTCGAGAAGAGCGCGGTCGGTCCGACACCCAATTTCTGCAGGACCATATTCACGACTTCCTGTATCCGTTTATGACCCGAGGCATAGGCAACGAGCATCCTCGAAAGGGGGCCGACCTCTGTCGAAAGGCCGTCGTAGCGGATTCCCTTGACCCAGCTGTACTTCTTCTCGGTATCGAGAAATTCATAGGGAGGTTTCGGGCCGGTATAGTTCGGATTGGTCTCCCCCTCATAGGGATGTAATGCCTTATTGTCTCCGCCGTTGTACTTATACCAGGCGTGAGCAACATCTTCGGTCACCTTTTCTTGCGAAACCGGTTCGACTTTGCTCAGATTCTTGTTCCTGATGAATCCACGCGGCAGCCAGGTATTGGTCGTATTGCTCACATCGTCATTCTGGAATTCACCGTAGGAGAGGTAATTCCCGACCCCGCCTCCTATGCCTGCCCATTCCTTATAGAAAGAGGCTACGGCTAGGAGATCAGGAATATAAACCTTTTCGACGAAGGCATGGGCCTTCGCCGCGAGCTGATTCATGAGCGCGATACCGCCCGCATTCAGCGCATTCTGGCTGTTCGGGTCTATCGGTATCGACATGCCGCCCACGAGCCAGGTCTGAGGGTGGGGGTTCTTCGCGCCGAGCAGCGCCTGTATTCTGATGACGTCCTTCTGCCAGTCGAGCGCCTCGAGGTAGTGGGCAACCGCCATGAGGTTCGCCTCGGGCGGGAGCTTGTATTCGGGATGCCCCCAGTAGCCGCTTGCAAAAATGCCAAGCTGTCCGCTCTCGACCAGGGCCTTCACCTTGTCCTGCACGGCCTTGAAGTAAGGCGCTGAGGACTTAGGCCAGTCAGAGAGAGACTGAGCAAGGGCGGCTGTTTTCGCAGGGTCTGCCTTCAGCGCACTGACCGGATCGACCCAGTCCAGGGCGTGGAGGTGATAGAAATGTATGACATGATCCTGAACGTACTGGATACCGTTAATAATATTCCTGATTATCCTGGCGTTCGGAGGAATTACTGCCCCAACTGCATTTTCCACGGCTCTCACGGAGCTTTGTGCGTGGACCGTTGTTCAAACCCCTCATATTCGGGAGACGAATGCCCAGCACTCCCTCGGGTCCCTCCCTTTCAGGATAAGCTCGATTCCGCGAAACATGGTGCCTGACGACCACGCCTGCGTGACTTTACCGCCGTCCACCTGAGCCTCTATCCTCAGGTGCCCTTCAATTCGTGTTATCGGATCGATCGCAATCTTTGCCATGCTGACAACCTCCTTTTATTTGTATTTATTTTTCCTCTTCCTTCGGTTTGCCTTTCATGCCCCTTATGATCGCATGTGCTGCTACGCCTGCAGCCGCAACTGCCGCTGCCCCGAGCCCGATCTTGTCGGCAGTGGTCTGATAACCGGCGCCAGGAACGTTTTCGAGTCTCTTGTAAATCGGGCCGAACGCATCCCAGTTCTTGGTGCTCGCGCAAGCGAAACAGCCGTGTCCCGCCTGAACAGGCCAGCTCGTTCCGCCATTCCATTTTATCGTCGGGCAATTAAAATAAGCTTCTGGTCCTTTGCATCCCATTTCATAGAGGCACCAGCCCTGACGGGCACCTTCATCACCCCACTGCTTCACAAACTGTCCCGCATCAAAATGCGCGCGCCTCTCGCAGTTGTCATGGATGCGCTTGCCGTACGCGAAGAGGGGGCGGTGTTCCCGGTCGAGGGCAGGCAGCGCGCCGAAGGTAAGATAATGAACTATCGTAGCGGTCACGTTCTCGACGTTCATAGGGCAGCCCGGGAGATTCACATAGGTTATACCGGAGACAGCCTCTCCGACACCAACGGCACCCGTAGGATTCGGACTCGCGCTGGCTATGCCTCCCCAGCTCGAGCAGGAGCCGACGTTCAGTGTCGCGAGGGCATTGCCGCAGACTTCCTTCGCGATATCGATAGCCGATTTTCCACCTATGCAACAATAAACGCCGCCGTCCTTTAGAGGAATGGCTCCTTCCACGATCGCGATGTACTTGCCCTTCTGATTCTTCACAACGTCCTGAAGGGCCTTTTCAGCGAACTTGCCTGAGCCTGCCATGATCGTCTCGTGGTACTCGAGTGAGATAACATCCAGGACTACTTCTGCGATGGTCGGCTTGGTAGCACGGAGCATGGACTCCGAGTCCCCGGCGCAGTCCGAAAATTCAAGCCAGACCACGTAGGGCTTCTTGGCCTTTTCGAGGGCTTCCGCTATCTTCGTGGCAAAGCCCGTCGGAAGGGCGAGTGTAGCGGCCATCATGGTACAGAACTTTACGAAATCCCTCCGCGAAACACCTCTTTTCCTGAGACTTTCAGCGATGCTTTCCTCGCTACTATGAGTGCCCATAGTAAACTCTACCTCCTCCTTCAAGATTTTTTATTACAAAAATACCCCCTGACGATATACGTGCAGGGGTTCGGACGATGGCAAACGCGTTCTCCGTATCCGGCGAACTGTCGCAGGAATACTGTATACGTTAACGTCATAATGAAGGATACGATGAGAATCTCATATAATTACGAATCAAAGGCTATCAAAAAATAGATAGCTTGTCAAGCAGAATTAATAGGTCTTTTAAAGAATATCTATTGATTGCGCATCTTCTTCCATCCGCGACCTTTTTCAAGGAATCAGGAGAGTGATGAGGGCACTCAACATGCGGTCAAACCATTTGCCTTTTGACAAGCTTCTTCATGCGAAGAGGCCTATTCCAGCCCGACTCTGTTGCCTATTCGAGCCATGAAAGTGTACAATGATAGCCTCAAAGGCGTGGAGAGATGTCCGAGCGGCTGAAGGAGCACGACTGGAAATCGTGTGTACGCTAAAACCGTACCGTGGGTTCAAATCCCACTCTCTCCGCCATAACAATTGTTATAATTCAAATAGATAGGGGGTCGAAAGACCCTCTAAAACCTATCGCACAACTACCGCACATTACAAAAATCGGGAGTATATTGTCCTATGCCTCCCCCTCCAAAAATCGATCGTGGGCCTCTTCAGTGACCCACGCAGGTATATCTCTCTCTGGATGGGTAGTGTCTAAGTCTCTCACTGAGCCACTACCGGCATTGTTTTAATGTGTTTGCTTCCTTTCGAATCAGGGCCGCCAATTACTTTCTCCATTAGCACGTCTGCCCTGCCTTGTCTTGCTCACTCCCTTGTTCTGCCTCGTTTCCAAATGTTAAGATGCAGGTAAAGAGAGGAGGATGTACAACACTTAGTGCTCGCGGGTTATTATAACCGCCATATAAATTCCTTGACTTATATATCATATCTGATATATTGTAGTCATCCGCATGAATGTAAAATTTGAGCGTCGTGCGGATGAAGATCTCGCCAATATTATGCGGGATAACGAGGAATTGGGGTTTAAGATATTGGCGCGACCGACTAAGCTCAAGTCAGATCCATACCCGCACTCGTTTGGCGACGTAACGGTGAATTCAGAAACGGTCCAATTCCTCGCAGGTAAAGGCTATGACGTTCGAAGATTGCGGTGCAGCGAGTTCGATCGTTACCGGATCTTTTATTTCGTTGATGAAAAGGGAGGTTCGATCATTATCTGTGAAATAATTCCGAGGGCTAAAGATACATA
>DASPUT010000247.1 GCA_035622735.1 Thermodesulfovibrionales bacterium
AAGATCATCCACGCCGACGGCGAGTTTCAGGCATCCCAAAAGCTTGCCGATGCAGCGAAGGTCATCGCGTCACAACCTATGGCGCTCCAGTTACGGTATCTCCAGACGCTCGTTGAAGTGTCCGCAGAGAAAAACTCCACAACGATCTTTCCGGTTCCCATTGACCTCATTAAGCCGTTTCTCGACAGAATGGAGAGGAAGGACTGAGTCGTTAAAGGGGAACAGCCATTAGGGATTCAAGAAGAAGAGAAAAACAGAAATACGGTAACCGATTCAGGCTCCTCGTCTTACTGCTCATCGTCGGGGCACTCGTCTGGATCGCATTTGAGACTTATAAATACGTCTCCAACGAGGAGACCCCGGTAAGGTCGTTAGTCAAGTTCTTCCTCGACAAAGACCGCATGATGGCATTCCTGGATTCCCTCGGTCCGCTCTCCTTCGTCGGTTTCATTCTCCTTCAGGTGATACAGGTCGTTGCCGCTCCTATTCCCGGCGAAGTCACGGGTCTCCTGGGCGGCTTTCTCTACGGGCCTGTCCTCGGAATATTACTTTCGACTATCGGATTGACCATAGGCTCCTACATAGCCTTCGCGCTGGCGCGGGTATTCGGAAGGCCCTTTGTCGAAAAACTCGTCGACAGGAGAACCATGAGCCGGTTCGATTACCTCCTCCATCACAAAGGTGCATTTCTCGTCTTCCTGCTCTTCCTCATACCCGGATTCCCGAAGGACTACCTCTGCTATATCCTTGGTCTCGGACATCTCACGACAAGTGAGTTCCTCGTAATTGGCGGTACGGGCAGACTCTTCGGAACGATCCTCTTAACCCTCGGAGGTTCCTACATACGACACCACCAATACGTAAGATTCTTTCTTCTCGCCGGTGTTGCGATCATCGTTGTCTTCATCGCCCTGCTTTACAGGGACAGACTCGAGCGCCTGTTTAGAAAATGGCATATCATAAGTTACAAAAAGAAGAAGCGAAAGAAATCTGAGAGAAGTCGGTCTCTGTCAGAAGAAAAAGAAACCGGAATGACCCACCCCCCAAAAAAAATCTAGCCTTCTGTCTGACTTCATCATCACGTGAGCTCTATAGACACTCCCCGTGTCAACACCGCTAAAAAAGCCACTTCAGAGAGAAATATTTTTTAGTTGACTATTGGAAAAGAGTTTACTACAATTTTCTCAATAGTTACAGGCTGTTTAATAATATGTTGTGATATTCTTGTTTAAGATAGCCGAACTAATTATTAAATAAACTTCATCATACGAGGAGGATATCATGGATTTTTTTTCCGCCGACCCGAATCAGGAGATGAGACAGTTTAATCGAAAGCCATTTGTGACACCGATCGGTTATACCGTGAACATTCTTACATCAAGTGAAGAGAGAAAATTGAATCTCAGAGGGAGGACCATCGATATCAGTGACGTGGGTGTGGGCATCGAAACCGATCATCCTCTGGCACCGGGCCATACGCTCTTTTTTGATGATGAATCCGGTCTGCGGACTGGCGTTGTGAGGTGGTGCATGAAGCTTGACGATTCCTATCGTGCCGGGATAGTCATGACCGCTAAAAGAAAGCCCCGCGAACAGTACCGTGAAGAAAGGGGCCAGACCCTCTTTGTCCATGAGGAACGGGAACGGTATCATGAACTCCTCGACAGGGCAACAGAACAGTTTAATCGGGAGCTTGAGGACCTGGAGAGAAGATGCTCCGACCCTCAGGAAGATTCCGAGGATCTTTTCTCCTTGGTGAGCAGGTCTCTAACCACTGTATGTGAGGGTTGCGAAGAATTCGAACGGGGTGTTCGTTACGATAAAAGCGTGATTAAGGCCGCGCAGATGGGATTTCGTGAAAAGACAAATCCGATTCTCTCAAAAAGTTATTTTATCAACCGGGCACGCATATGGCCGCAGGGTTGTCAGGGTGATTACAAGACTCTTGAGGGAATCTATAAGAATACACCGATGTCGGAGGGCATCGGATATTATCTCGATCAATGTGCACTCTTCTCGGCGCTGGCTATAGGTGTGAGGGAGAGAATCATAATGCTTCGCGAGCTGTTGAAAGAAGAACTCTTGATCAGAGAAAATCCGAAGGTTCTTGACATTGCCTGCGGCTCATGCCGAGAGGTCTTCGAGCTTGCCGCTGATATCGAAAAATCAGGAGCTCATTTCACCTGCATCGATCTCGACTCCGAAGCCCTCACATATTCCCTCAACCGTATGTCCTATGCAGACCCGTCCGCAGGCGAAGTCGAATTTCTGAAATATAATGCGATCAGAATGTTCGACCATGAGCTGAATATAGAAGAGTTCGGGATGCAAGACATCATCTACAGTGTCGGATTTTTCGATTATCTCCCCGATGACTTCCTCGTGAAACTGCTCCATGCCCTTTATCAGCTTCTCAATCCGGGTGGAAAACTCATCATGTCGTTTAAGGATGCGAGTCTTTACAAGGCACAATTCTATCACTGGATCGTCGACTGGGACGGATTCCTCCAGCGCAACAAAGCGGATTTCGGCCGTCTGTTGTCTCTGGCAGGCATTCCCGAGACTGCGTTAACGGACAGAAGAGTCGAGTCAGATGTGATAATCTTTTATACGGCCACGAAATAGTTCACACTTGATCAGAGTATTGAAGAGTCCTTTCTTCGTATCAGCTGCCTTTGTTTATTGATAATCATTCAAAGAGTTTGATAGACTTAGGTTAATATCGCATGAAAGCATTGTCACTGCACGATAAGGTAGCCATTGTGACGGGCGGCTCAAGAGGGATAGGACGTTCGATAGTCCTCGCCCTAGCGAAGGAGGGAGCTGACTCAGCATTCACCTATCTCAACAACGAACCGGAAGCGATCTCCCTTGCCGATGAAGTAGTGAAGACTGGAAGGCGTGCGCTCCCGATAAGAATGGATGTGCGCGATTTTGAAGGATCCAAACTTCTTGTCGAAAAAGTCAGAACAGAGTTCGGAAAAATAGATTTCGCCATCAATAACGCCGGGATAACACGGGACAGGTCGCTCATGATGATGAGCAAGGACGACTGGTCCGATGTTATAGATACCGACCTCACGGGAGTATTCAATATGACGCGTGCAAGCATCATCACTTTTCTGAAACAGAAGAGCGGGGCGATCGTGAATGTCTCATCCCTCAGTGGAATTCACCCGCTTCCCGGACAGGTAAATTATGCCGCTGCTAAGGCCGGCATGATAGGGTTTACCAAATCCCTCGCAAAAGAAGTTGCTCCCTATAACGTCAGGGTCAATGCGGTTGCACCCGGATTCATCGATACCGACATGACGTCAAAACTGAGTGAGAAACAGAGGGCGAAGATGACGGATGTTATTCCCGTCGGCAGGTTCGGGGACCCGGAAGAAGTGGCACGTGCCGTAGTTTTCCTGCTCGATGATAAGTCCAAATATATCACGGGAGAGGTCATACAGATAGACGGAGGGCTCGGACTTGCGGGCTAACGATGGATAGAAGGATCGTCATCACCGGCGCAGGAGTCTTGTCACCCATAGGAATTAGGAAAGAGGCCTATTGGGACGCTCTCTACCACGGGAGGACAGGCTTTAAGCCTATAACGCTTTTTGATACATCCCCTGTTGGCGTCCATATAGCGGGCGAGATAAGTGATTTCGACCCTGTTTCATTTCTCGGCAAGAAGGGGCTCCGCGACCTTGACAGAAGCACGCGGCTGATTTGCTCCGCCGCCAGTCTCGCGCTCGATGACTCATCCGTTCCGGTCACCGATGAGACAACGCGTTCAATAGGCGTTACCATAGGGACGACCTTCGGCAGCATTCACAGCATCTCACAGTTTGACCGCTCCGGTCTCATTGAGGGACCCCGGTATGTGAATCCCTCACACTTTCCGAATACGGTGCTTAATTCTCCCGGAAGCCAGGTCTCGCTACGCTTTAACATTAAGGGGTTTAACACGACGATATCCACGGGGTTCTGCTCCGGTCTCGACGCTCTTTCCTATGCGGCAGACTTTATAAGACTGAAGCGGGCCGATATTGTCCTTGCGGGATCTGTAGAAGAATTGTGTGAAGAGACGGTTTCCGGGTTCTCTGCGCTCGGCTGTCTATCAGAAGTCCATGGCTCAGACCCGGTATGCTGTCCCTTTGATATGAGGAGAAAGGGCACGATTCTTTCCGAAGGAGCTGCCGTTCTCATCCTCGAAGATTCTGTCCATGCGGTTAGGAGGAATGTGCCTATCCTTGCTGAGGTGAAGGGGTATGGAAGTTCCTTTGAACCGACCGCAGCCAGAGGGTTTGACCGAGCGGGGAAAGGCCTGCGCGACGCGATTACCCTTGCACTGAAGGATGCATCTCTCGGCGTGGAGGACATCGAATACATATCTGCCTGCTCAAACTCGACGCAGGCGCTCGACAGAATGGAGACAAGAGTGATAAAAGAGGTTTTTGGGAACCGTGCCTCAGCGATCCCCGTGAGTTCGATAAAATCGATGGTGGGTGAGTCTTTCTCGGCTTCCGGCGCCCTCTCGCTCACAGCCGCAATCGGAGCATTACAGAAGGGATTCCTGCCTCCCACGATGAATTATTATGAGAGAGACCCCGAGTGCGACCTCGATTATGTGCCGAACGAGGCACGCCGGCGTGAGATTGACACAGCACTGGTGACCTCGGCTGATCCCTTTGGTCAAAACACGGCGGTCATCCTGGGCAGGTTCAAAGGGTGAGAGATGCAGCTTGATTTCGAGGAGATAAAGAAACTCATACCCCAGCGCTTCCCTTTTATTATGATAGATAAGGTGATAGATTTAGAGCCCGGTAAAAGGGCCGTATCAGTTAAAAATATCTCTGGCAACGACGTATTTTTCCTCGGCCATTTTCCGGAAAAGGCTATTTTCCCCGGAGCATTGATAATAGAGGCGATGGCGCAGTCGGCGATAGTCCTCTTCGCTGCTGCGAAGAATGATGCAGGAAGCGAAAGACAAACTCTTTATTATTTCGGCTCAGTCAAGGCTCGATTTCTCGATCCCGTAGTACCCGGAGACCAATTAAAGATAACCGTAGTTAATGTCAAGTCCTTGCCGACCGGTGCCTACGTTTCAGCGGAAGCGTCAGTCGATGGTAAGAAGGTATCAGAGGCCGATCTCGTATTCAGTGTGAAAGATGAATAAGAGAGTGGTGATAACAGGATTGGGGGTCGTTTCTTCGATCGGGATCGGCTGGAAGGAATTCTGGAACGGTCTCATTGAAGGCCGGTCAGGAATAAGTCCTGTCTCTTCGTTTGATACTTCGCAGCATTTCACCCATAATGGCGGTGAGGTGAGAAAGTTCTCTCCGGAAGAGTTTATTCCGAGCGAGCGAATCCCTCATATGAACCGTTCCTCGCAAATGGCCCTTTCCGCGGCTAAGCTTGCCATAGGGGATGCGGCTCTCTCCCCGGAAATATTAAGGAGTCATACCGTTGGGGTATCGTTCGGTACTACCTTAGGCGACGCCCAGACGATTGAAAGCATCGATACGCTGCTCATGAACCATGAGCCGGTAGACCAGCAGTTGATCAACCAGATCCCCACGCATGCGGCTCCGTCAGTAATAGCGAGGGAGTTTACCTGTACCGGTCCGAATGTCATGTTTTCCACAGCATGTTCCG